>JBBPZF010000743.1:0-3661 GCA_038199105.1 Chitinophagales bacterium
AACCAGATTTTGCGAACTCCCGATTATAATATCCTTGTAATTATCATTTGCAAGTAAGGGTTTCAATTCATTACTGTAAATATTCTTCCTTCATTTTACTATTAATAAAATTAATAGGAAGTTACCTTATAAAGGATAGGGTGAATTCATTATATGGTTTCGCCGTTGGTCAAAGACCCGACGGCAATGGTTGGCTTCGGGTTAATCAGAAGAAGACTAAGGCACGAGGTCAATGAAATTACAATCTGCGGCCACCAAGAATACGGCTAAGTAACCCTCCGGCGCTACCAAAGCCACGACCACCGCCTAATACACCACCTAGTAAACCGCCACCGCCAAATAATCCACCCAATCCACCTAATATTCCTCCGCCACCCATCATGCCGCCGCCGGAATTGCCCCCGCCAAGGATACCGCCGAATAACCCTCCGCTCCTTCTCCTTCTTCCACTCAGCAATCTTCCAAGTATGAGAGGGCCAACAATGCCAAGGGCACCTTTTAATAATGTATTGCTGTTTATACCGGCACTTTTTAGTTTGTCGCCAAACCCGAGGCTATCTAAGAAACTTTGTGGGGTAGTTTTTTCTGATTGAATTGACTCAGCATGATTAGGCGCTTCCTGAACTGCTTTTTTTGTGAATTCATCAAGCACCGAAAATTGTTCCTTATTAAGACCAAGATATTGGGACATTTTTTCAACGGTTTGCTTCTCTTCTTCGGAATAATTTTTATCAGCCTGGGCAAAAGCAACTAAATCGCTCACGAGTGAAAAACGCAAATCACTTGTTTTTAATACATCAAGAAAACGGTTCAGGTCTTCATCAGCTATTTGCACAGTTGCAACATGCGCTATTAATTTTGCCTGATCTTCTGTTAACCTGGCTGATTCGCATAATGCCGCTATATAATCTTTCTCTTCCTCGCTTGCTGAACGGTCAGCGGTAGCGAGAGAAGCTATTGCACCCAGGTAAGCACCCTTCTCCAGGTTACTATAGCCTTCAAGTATTGTTGTTGTTTGTTCCATATATATTTTTTTGCTGTGGGAATATTGATGACACAATCACCAATGAAAAATCATGCCATCATAGATTGACGCTCTGCCGGCATCGGTCGGCAGCCCCGCGATGACACTCCCGGTTATAAACTTATGCTGAAAAAAAGATGGAAACTATAAAGCTAATAAATGCTGAAATATCGAGAGCAACAAAAAAATAATTGTGTTGATAACAATAGCAAATTGTGTTTTGAGAGTATAATTTTTTTCTAATCAGTCTTTTTCAGGAATTAATCTTTGAAGAATATAACGGAATGCATCACTCATACCCTCCTAATCTGGCTCGTTATAGTGCGGTCTGTGATTTTATCGTCATCAGCTAACAGCATTGCTTTACTTAAATATAACAGAAACGCCACTATCTCCTTCAAAAGGAAGGAATAGGTTCTCCGTTACGTTCTTAGCGCTCCTGTCGGCAACAATACATAAATACTGATCATTTGGTTCCATTAAATATTGGTACTGCCTATATGTATCTTATAGGTGCGCAATTTTCCTTTTACCACTAAAAATTTATCTTTTATCTCCGCAACCTTCGCGATTTTAAGTCTCGGAACAAGTCTTTCCAAAATACCCTTCCTTGTTTTAGCTATTTCGGTAAGGTCACCAAATGAATAACTCTGCCAGTAATCCCTGTAAGCAGGCAATCCCCCTGCATCTCTCCATTGAGGATCATTGCCAACACTTGCAACACCGACAAAAAGATCAACATCTCTCATCACTTCGCTAAAGGCTAATGCAGGTACTTCCAAAAGCTCTGTAACGTCTCCGGTATCTGTCTTAATAAATCTAACCTGGTCTGTAGCAATATATAACCAAATGCCTGTATCATTCATTGCATCATCCGCATTTACTTCATTTATCCAAAACTCTGCCCGTAAACCATAGCCAGGTAAATTGATTGATGCAAGTTCATTCATGCCACCATTATCAAAGTTTCCCAAGAGGGAATATTTCCATCCCCGGATTTTTGCCAATGAATTAAACTGTGTTGCTTTAAAATATGAGCAGCCATACGATTGCTATAAGTCCTTGTATTTACTTCAGCATCTGTTAATAAATAAACTTCCCTGAATGCCTGTTTTAAAGGCTGAACAATTTTCTGATCAATTAAAAATGTTCTCCAGTTTTTTATTTCTTCAACACTGGAAAAAACAGGATGCCACAAAGAAACTTTCGTCCCTTCACCTGGGCTTAATGCAATTGTTCCTTTTGGATTTACCCATTTTTCATCTACGTATATGGCACTTTCTTTTGTTCCATTTTGTTCAAACGACCAAATCAATTTGTGGGTAAGAAAACTCATCAGTCCGTGTGAAAAATAATACTCACTGAATTGTTCCCATTCTAAATTTCTTTCAGTTTTAAACATTCTGTCAATCCTATCACGCTGTGCTGTTGAGGTTAGTCCAATTTGTTTTATAGTGTCTTTTATCTTCTTCAACTTTGTTGCATACTTTTCTTTTACAAACGCTGGTACCGATTTTTGCAGACTACCATCTGGCTTAAACCAATCAAAAGCTGATTTGCCTGCACCCGTTAACTTAAGCACTGCCTTATAATCGTCAAACTCGTATGTTTTAGATCCATGCACCAGCCCATAATCATTCACGGCCATATCTTCGATTTCATGAATACTTACACCTTGTTGTTCTGCGGCCTTGTATAAATATTTTTCTATCAGGTTTTGGGTACTGCTTTGTTTAATGCGTAATCGCAATCTTGATAAATGACCAACTCCATCCAACCCTTTTGAATTAGCCAATACATAAATAGAGGCGTTGCCAATAGACGCCGCCGCCGGGCCTTTACCAGGAATCTTCTTGTAGCATCTGTCGGCCAGGGTTGCAAGGTTGTACAAAGTAGCTTTATCATGAAAATGTACACACAACCATACAAAGCCTTTTATCATATCAACATTAGGCACAGCAATAAACGCTGAAGAAGTGTAAGTATGATTTTGTCCATTATAAGTATGCGTGTGTTCCGTAACCTTTTCTTTCATTGTAATGATGAACTTAAACCAGTCGTTCACCAACTGTTTGAATTTATCTGCACCAAATTCTTTAAATAATTCTTTCCCTTCATCCAGGTATTTTTTTGAAGGAGACCCGCCAGAGGCCTTTTGACTATGCTTCATTAGCCTGAACCAACCTTCTTTTTCTGCATCTTTCAAAAGCTTGATTGATGCATTAGCATAATCAGCGAATTCATCATTCCCAGGAAACCATGTAGGTTTTACTAAACCTTCCATATTCTGCGTTTTAAAAACAAGATGATCTATCTTTTCAATAACCTTCGCTTGTTCTTTTTCCGAATATGCATTTCTTTCCTTTTCAATTCCAACCTTAAGTTCAGAAAGCGATTTAATAAGTTCCGGAGAAGCCTTTCTGTCTTTTAACTGCTTCTCCACCTGTGTTATTAAACTTGCTACCGGCCAGGCCATTATATTATTGTTGTGATCATTTTTAGGAGGTTTTACAAAACAGGAAATTATGGCAGTGATATCTTCATATTCCAAAACGAGCTTTGTCTTTAAAAGGTGGCGCATAAAAGCATCCCATGTAGAACAAATCACCCAATCTTTATCAGTACCGGTCCATGTTC
>JBBPZF010000744.1:0-2964 GCA_038199105.1 Chitinophagales bacterium
AAATAATCCAGGTAGAATCATTGGCGACACAAAGAACATCATCAAGTCTATCGGGTGCAAATTGTGGAGATACCTGGTATTGTTCTTTTGTACAAGATAAATTTGTATAGGAAGCAATCAATGCCAGGCTATGTGCCGGAACGTCAATTTCAGGAAGAATATTGATAAATCGCTCCTTTGCATATTTAACAATTTCGCGAATATCATCCTGCGTGTAAAAACCGCCATCAGTAGCTTTCTCACCGGGCTGAGGTTGCTGAAATGTTCCCCACCGGCCGATTCTTGGAACACGCCATGCGCCGAGTTTTGTCACCTCCGGCAATCCTTTTATTTCGATACGCCAGCCCTGGTCATCCGTCAGGTGCCAATGAAATGTATTGAATTTATATTTTGCCATTTCATCAATATATTTTTTTATAAATTCTTTGGTAAAGAAATGACGGCTTACATCCAGCATCATACCACGGTAACCAAAACGGGGGTAATCTGTGATATCTAAACAAGGAATTTTAAACTGGCAATTTTTCGTTTGTCCATAGACGCTACTCTTTGGAGGTAAGAGTTGCATGAGTGATTGAATTCCATAAAAAAGCCCTTTAGGTGTATTAGCGGAGAGAATTACTTTCTGAGGCGTTATCTTTAATGTGTAACCTTCATCACCAATGGAATTATTTGCGACTTTATTAATTGTCAATTCAATATCGCATTTGGTATTTATGAATGATGACAACACTTTGCCTGGACTGCTGCTAAAAGAATACCCATAATTATGATGAAGTAATTCCGAAAGAAAAGCAGCAACATCATCAGCACTTTTATCTGCTGAAATAATTGCTCTCTGAGGTTTTAATAAAAAGTATCCTTTTTCTAATGTGAGTGAAACAGTTTGCGGTAGGATGGAAACAGAATCATTCATTCCACGACCCTGCGAGTAACAGTAACCGTTAGTAAAACAGATAAGCAGGAATATAACAAGTTTTTTCATGCTCGATCGGATTTAAATATTATCGTTAAATTTCTTCATTTGGACCTGCAACTCATTTTTTAAGGAATCCTGAATAGTTTTATAAGCAGGATCATTGTAAATATTATGAAGCTCGGAAGGATCATTTTTTAAATCATACAATTCCCATTCTTTATTTTCATAAAAATTAATAAGCTTATACCTGTCCGAACGAATACCAAGATGCCTGGCAACATTATGTTCACCACCTGATTCGTAATAATGATAATAAACATATTTTCGCCAGTCATCCGGCGTTTTGCCTTGCCAGATTGGCAACATACTTCTACCCTGCATTTCAGCAGGAATTTTCGCATGAACAGCATCCAGCAAAGTTTCCGGAATATCTAAGTTCATCACCAGATCGTTATTTACACTTCCTGGTTTTATTACCGCAGGCCATCTTACTATGAGTGGCGTACGAAAAGATTCTTCATACATGAATCTTTTATCAAACCAGCCGTGCTCGCCCAAATAAAATCCCTGGTCAGAAGAATAAATGACAATGGTATTTTTATCTAATCCCTTGTCTTTCAAATATACCATCAGCCTGCCTACATTATCATCAACAGATTGAATAGTGCGGAGGTAATCTTTCATGTATCGCTGGTATTTCCATAAGGCCAATTCCTTACCTTTTAAATTCGCTTTTTTGAATGCATCATTTTTTGGCGTATAAGCAGCAATAAAAGCCTTTTGTTCATCAGGAGTTAATCGTCCAAAAATGCTTGCCCAGTTAGAGTCTAACCTTTGGTAAGGCTGGCTCGAAGAAAAATTTTCTTTTAAATCATAATTCGGTGCCAGCCACTTAAAAATTTCCATTTTTTGTTCGTTTGCGGCACGGGTACGTGTACTGTAATCATCAAAAAAAGTAGCAGGAACAGGGATGTTAACACTGTCAAATTCATGCAGGTATTCAAGCGCAGGCATCCAATCGCGGTGAGGCGCTTTGTTCCACACCAACGCACAAAACGGCTTTGTTGTATCACGGTTATTCAACCAATTAATTGCCTTATCTGTTGTAAGGTCCGTTACATAACCTTCCACTCTTTTTGTTCCCGTGGAATCAATAAAATCAGGATTGTAATATTCGCCTTGTCCCGGCAAAATATTCCAAAAATTAAATCCTGTGGGATTAGAAACCAAATGCCATTTTCCAATCATCGCAGTTTGATATCCCGCTCTCTGCAATAATTTGGGAAACGTTTCCTGCGAGCCATCAAATACTTCATCACCATTTCCTTTTATGCCATTCATGTTGCTGTATTTTCCCGTAAGAATAGCAGCACGACTTGGCGCACAAAGAGAATTATTTACAAAAGCACGGTTGAATAACATGCCTTCTTTTGCAAGAGCATCAATATTGGGCGTATGATTTAAACTATTTCCATAAGCGCTGATGGCCTGGTACGCATGGTCATCGCTCATGATGAAGATAATGTTGGGCCGGGCATCACGCTGTTCGTCTTTTTTATTGCTTTGATCTGTACATGAGCTTATAATGCAGCACGAAAAAATAATTATTAGGATGTGTTTCATAATTTATTGTTCCATGAGCATTTAATTTTTCTCAGAGATTGATTGATAATATAACCCTACTTCAGCAATCGTTGGGTTCAATCTTGATGATAGAATTTTCAATCTTACTTTATCGGCCTTCACTTCATTAAACTGTAATAACCTTTTGTACCCGACAGTGGTTCCTTCTGCAGCCTTTTTCCAGGTAATACCTTCCAGGTATTCCAATTCAAACTTTTCAATCCTTTGCCCAACTGTGATGCTTTCCTGAAGCATCAATTGATTGAATGTGGATTTATTTTTTAATTTTAGTTCAATCACAGCGGTCGTATCTTTTCCATTTTTAGTCCAATAAGTAGAATAGTTTTCATCAATAATTGCCTGTTTACAGATGCCGTTTGAAGAAGTAATTTCAGCATCTTTGGCAAGATTATTTTTAAAAA
>JBBPZF010000745.1:0-3947 GCA_038199105.1 Chitinophagales bacterium
TAGCGATGCAAGCCGCGACCACCAATAGATCCAGCCAAATGCATACGCAGTTCTTGGCCTTAATCTTCCTTCATAATAATGTGATAAGAATTCAGATTTATAGGTTGCCATATCCACATTCACGGGACAATCGGCCTTGCATCCTTTGCACGCAAGGCACAGGTCCAGTGATTCTTTAACTTCTTTATTTCTCCAGCCACCTTTTAATATATCGCCTTCCATCATTTCAAATAACATACGCGAACGGCCGCGGGTACTGTGTTCCTCTTCGTGTGTTACCATGTAGCTCGGGCACATAGTTCCGCCCTCGTGCCGACGGCACTTACCTACGCCCACACACCTGTTGGAAGCGACAGCAAAGCTGTAGTTTTCATCAGGAAACTGGAAGTGTGTTTTCACATTCGGTGGATCGTAAGTTGTTCCAGTCCTAAGATCATTCGTTTGCCCATACGTATCCAAAATTTTTCCTGGATTCATTTTCCATTGCGGATCCCAGATAGTTTTAAATTCATGAAAAGCCTGTAGGATTTCTTTGCCAAACATAATCTCTAATAAGTCGCCACGAGCCTGGCCATCGCCGTGTTCACCGGAATTAGAACCTCCATAACGGACAACCATGTGCGAAGCCTCAACCGTGAACTTTTTATATTTCTCAATTCCATCTTCTGTAAGCAAATCAAAGCCTACGCGGCAATGAATACAACCCTGGCCGAAATGGCCGTACAGCGAAGGATTATAATCATATTTATGAAACAAATCTTTTAAGTCTTTCAAATAATCTCCCACTTTTTCAGGCGGCACTGCAGAGTCTTCCCAGCCGGGATGCATCGTTGGCAAACCGGGCACTGCTGCTGTTGCACCCAACCCTGATTCCCTCACTTCCCACAACATTTGCTCTTGTTTTTCATCATCAAAAAGACTCATGTTGGGGGCGTCATCATCTTTCTTTAATTCATCCATTAAGTCATGCGCTTTTTTATCGGCTTCCTCTTTAGACTCTCCGCCAAACTCTACTAACAGCCACGCCTGCCCGTCGGGTAGTAAGGGAATGTCTTCTATATTCAAACCTTTTCGCTTCATATATTCAATCAGGAGATGATCTATACCTTCAAGGCCAATCGGTTTGTGCGGCAATATTTTCATCACTGCATACCCTGATGCTGGCAAATTGGGATAACCCAAAACCACTAATGACCGCGCTTTCGGATTGTGTATCAACTGCATGGTTGCTTCAAGAATCGTTACCAATGTTCCCTCTGAACCTACCAATGCTCGTGCAACGTTAAACCCGTTTTCAGGAAGCAGTTGCGGCAGATTATATCCTGAAACACGACGCGGAATTTTTGGAAATTTTTCCCTTATCAAATCCGCGTATTTATCGCGGAGGTCTTTTAAGTTTTTATAAATTTCTCCCTTTCTTCCACCGGCATTAATGATACTTTCAAGCTCTTCATCTGAGGTAGGGCCTACTTTTATTTTCATTCCATCATAAGTAAGAACGGTAAGCGATTCCACGTTATCGGCAGTTCTTGCCCCATCTCCTTCAAAGGCGGCCATTACCGAATGGATGCCACATGAATCGTTACCTAACATTCCACCAAGTGTGCAGTGGGTGTGGGTTGCAGGGTCGGGGCCGAATGTTAATCCGATCTCCCGTTCGGTAGTATGCCGCATCGTATCTAACACAATCCCTGGCTGAATGGTTACCGTTTTATTCTTTTCATTTATGTCTAAAATTTTATTATAATACTTTGACATATCCATTACAACAGCCACGTTACAACATTGCCCGGCAAGGCTGGTGCCTCCCCCACGTGAAAGAACCGGTGCGCCATATTTTTTACAAAGAGCGATTGTATTAATTATGTCATTTTCTGTTTTCGGCAACACAACCCCGATTGGAACCTGCCGGTAGTTAGAGCCGTCTGTGGAATATAATGCACGGCTGCCCACATCAAACCTCACTTCCCCATCAATGTTATTTTGTAATTCCTTTTCAAGATTTTCTACATCAACGTTTATGGAGTCTTTTGTGTGGAAGCGGGGATCTAAATCAGAAACATCAATTTGCTGTCCATTAATCTTTTGTTTTCCATTGCTTCCTGCATCCATTTTATTTTTCTTTCTTTCTTTAGTTTGTGTACCGGTTGGCATATAATTATTTTTAAATTTTATATTTTAAAGCATCTTTATTCTTAAAGGTTAATCCGAAGCCCGGCCTGTTTAAATCCGGTTTTAAACTTCCATTTACGGGTGATGGTGTTCCATCAAAAAACAGGTTTTCAATTCTTACATGGTCATGAAAATATTCTGATATAAAAAAAGACGGCAAGGCAAGTGAAGCATGCAAATGCAGTGATGGCGCACAATGCGAAGAAAAAGGAATTTCGTAAGCTTCAGCAAGATAACCGGCTTTCATGTAATAAGAAATGCCTCCGCAACGGGTGGCATCAGCTTGTAAGATGTCTACTGCACCTTCATGTATCATCTTATCGAAATAAGGAAGATTGTATCCATATTCTCCGGCAGCAACATTTATTTTATAGGGTGCATGCTCTCTTATAAAACGCAATCCTTTCAGGTTATCAGATGTTACCGGCTCCTCGTACCAGCTCACATCATACTCTGCAAAAGAGGCTGATTTTTCTAAGGCCTGCTTAACTGTGTATGCACCGTTTGCATCAACAAACAAACCTGTATTTTTTCCTATCGCTTCTCTTGCTTTTTTTACTCTTGACACATCATCTTCGGGATGTGTACCAATTTTCATCTTTACATATTTTATTCCTTCATTTGCCCATCCGCCTAATTGATTCTTTAATTGTTGATCATCATAGGAAGTGAAACCACCACTTCCATAAATAAGCATTTCATCTTTCACCTGCCCCAACAAAACACATAAGGGTACGTCAAATATCTTTGCTTTTAAATCCCACAATGCATTGTCAACAGCAGATACAGCCATCATAGCAATTCCAACGTTTCCACTATTCCTGATGGCTTTTATTAATGATGATGTAATGCCTTCAATGTTCATCACATCTTGCTCAACAGCGATTTGTTTTAATGTTTTTTCTATTACAACACCGGCAGCTTCATGAGCATAGGTGTAACCAATCCCTGTTTTGCCACCGGCAATTATTTCCACTAAAATCATTGTAGTGCTGTCCCATGAAATAGTGCCATCGGCTTCGGGTAAATCTGTCGGTACTTTGTAAGCGGATACTTTTAAATCTTCAATTAATATTCTACCTGATGTTTTCACTTCTCTAATTCTTCGTGTGAGGTAAATAAGTTTCTATCACATCTTTCCACGATTGCTTTATCATATCCCATGTGTTAGGATCGCCTTTAAGCATAGATGAAGCGAATGCTTTAGCCTCTTTAAAAGTTATATGCGGTGGCAACGGCGGCACGGATGGATCTGTATAAACGTCTATCACAACCGGCCTGTTTAAAGTAAATGCATGCTCCAGGGAAGGAACGATATCTTCGGGCTTATCAATTTTAATTCCATCTAATCCAAGCATTTTTGCATACTCGGCATAAGGGAAATCAGGAACGTTTTGCGAGCCTTCAAATTTAGGATCGCCTTCCATGATGCGCTGCTCCCATGTTACCTGGTTCAGGTCACCATTGTTAAGCACTACAATCATCAGCCTTGCGTCTGGCCATCTCTTCCAGTATTTTGAAATCGTAATTATTCCATTGTTGCCAAGCATCTGCATAGCGCCATCACCAACAAGCGCAATGGACATTCTATCAGGATATGCAAACTTTGCTGCAATGGCATACGGCACACCTGGGCACATAGTTGCCAAATTCCCTGACAGAGAGGCTTTCATGCCTTTACGGATTTTTATGTCACGGGCAAACCAATCTGCTGACGTTCCTGAATCAGATGACAGAATACAATTATCAGGAAGTAATTTCGATAACTCCCAGAA
>JBBPZF010000746.1:0-3012 GCA_038199105.1 Chitinophagales bacterium
ATACTAAAGTAGTTATATTGAATTACAAAATGCTGCAATGAATAATTCAAACTACAGCTATAATTTATATGATGTAAAATATTTTAAAGGAGAAATATTAAAAAATATTAGATAAATTATTTATGTTTACGATTCAAGCAGTAGAATACCATAATAAAAAAAATGCGTAATGCTGGCAGCTAATTTTCTTTTTGCATTAAACACCTAACTATACCAATATTTTACAACCACCTTTTATGAAAACAACACTTATTAAACTTGCATTTGCTATATGCCTGTTTACTTTTCTTTCTGCCTCAACAAGCGCGCAATACACCGAGACATTTGAGTCGCAAGTACCGTATGTAAGTTCATTTACCAGCAATGGACAGCCATTCACGTTGACTAACAGCTTCTCTATATTTAGCTCCCGGTCGGGTTTCGGGTATCAGCATTCTAACCGCTTTATAGATAATGGGAACAACGTCGCTTTAAATCAAACAGATGCAATTAAAACTTCTGATTCCAGGCTTTTTAATATGAAAAGTCTCTGGCTCTACGCTTCAGTAGACGGCGGTAGTAATCCTTCTACAGACGGATCAATTATCATAAAAGGAAAATTGGCCGGCGTTGTGAAATTTACTATCGCGAAAACGACAGGATTCAGCACATCGTTTGTGCCTGATAATGGTTTTACATATATCAATTTTGCCACAGAAAATGGCGTTAACAACAGCAATATTAATATTGATGAGATTGAGTTTCATTTGCAAGGCAATTTTAACTACGTAGCTATAGATAATTTTACCTGGACACCACTTGCCGTGTTGCCTCTCTCTTTAGTTTCTTACACAGCAAGCCTGCAGCCCGATGGTAAAGTAAAACTAAACTGGCAAACTGCTTCTGAGAATAACGTAAGCCAGTTTATAATTTCTAAAAGCAATGACGGAAGAAATTTTGAAAAGCAAGTTGCATTGGCAGCATCAGGCAGTAGCAGCGTTACTGCAAACTATGGGTTTGTTGATAATTCACCTTTCCAGGGTATATATTATTACCGGCTTGAACAGGTGGACTTAAATGGTAGCGTAAAAAATCTTGGAATCAAAACAGTGGTTATAGCGAACAGGTTTTCCGGGCCAACAGTATTTCCCAATCCTTCAAGGGGTGAAAGTATTACCTTACGTTCTATAATTTCTCCAAATACACCAAATACTTATTTGATTTCTGATTTAGCGGGCCGTATTGTTCGAAAGGGTAATGTTACTTCACAGGAACAAACGCTGGATGTTTCAGGACTGTCAGCAGGTAAATACTCAATCGTACTCAGTAATGGTAATATAATCAACTGGATTAAAAACTGATAATCCCGTCCGAAGCTTGTCCACTTAATTTCAGGGAGCGGCTAATTCCTTACAGGTTTTCCGGTTTTCAAAACGCTTTGAATTCGCTCAAGCGTTTTCTTTTCACCGCAAAGGCTTAAGAAAGCTTCTCTTTCAAGGTTGAGTAAATATTGTTCGCTTACTAATGTTGGTTCGCTGAGATCACCGCCGCACATTACATAAGCAAGTTTCTTTGCAATTTTTACATCATAGTCTGTAATGTAGTTTCCGCGAAACATGCCATTAATGCCGGCGTATAACATACCAAGCCCCGAGCGGCCTAACACCTTTATATCTTTTCGTTGTACAGGTTGAGTATAACCCCTATCGTAAATATCAATCACGCTCTGCTTAGCATCGGCGATTCTTCTTGATTGGTTCATGCTTACTTCGTCTAACCCTTTACGTAATATGCCCATGTCAAACGCTTCAAAGGCTGATGTAGAAACCTTTGCAGTGCCTATCGTAAGAAAGCGGCTTTGAAGGGTAATCGTTTCCGGTTCATTTTCATGCATATCATCCGCGGCACGTAATGTAAATTCTTTAGTGCCGCCTCCTCCGGGTATTAGTCCTACGCCAAGTTCCACAAGGCCGATGTAGCTTTCTGCAGCAGCCTGTACTTTATCACTATGAAGACACATTTCACATGCACCACCAAGTGTTAGGCTATGCGGCGCAACAACAACGGGTATTGATGAATATCTTACACGCATCATGCTATTTTGAAACATGCGAATAGCCATATCAAGCTCTTCGTATTCCTGCTCTGCCGCATACATAAAGATCATTCCTACATTAGCGCCTGCGCTGAATTGCGGGCCTTCATTCGCAATCACCAGCCCTTTGTATTTTTCTTCTGCAATAGAGATAGACTTGTTTAAGGCTTCCAACACTTCACTTCCAATGCTGCCCATTTTGGTGTTCCATTGCAATCCCACTACATCATCGCCCATATCATACAAATTGCAGGCAGCATTACTCCAGACAGTTTTTTCTTTCAGGTCACTTAAAATAATAAATGATTCGCCGCCTGGTAAAGCTTTATATTCTCCTGAACTAACGTCGTAGTACAAACGTTTTCCGGTTTGCACTTTATAAAAGCTTGTATTGCCTGCTGCAATAAAATCATCAACCCATTTTGCTACACTGTATCCTGCGGCTTTCATAGCTTCTGTAGTTTCTTTTACGCCAAGCACATCCCATGTTTCAAAAGCGCCAATCTCCCAGCCAAAGCCTGCTTTCATCGCATCATCAATCCTATATAATTCATCACTTATTTCAGGAATGCGATGGGAGATATAAGAGAAGAGGCTATGATGAAACGCACGGTAAAACTCTCCTGCTTTATCTTTTCCCGCTATTAGAACTTTTAGTTTTTCCTTAAGGTCATCTATGGGCTTTGCTGCTTCGAGCGTTGCAAACTTTGGCCTTTGCCTCGCTTCATATTCAAACGTTGATAAATTTAGTGTCTTGATTTCTTTCTTTCCAGTTGCATCTTCTCCCCCTTTAGGGGTTAGGGGTGGGGTTGGTGGCATTTTCTTGAAAAATCCCTGACCTGTTTTATCACCCAGCCATTTATTGTCCACCATTTTTTGCAGCCATGCGGGAATAGTAAATATTTCTTTTGCTTCATCATTAGAGCAATTCTCTTTCA
>JBBPZF010000747.1:0-5233 GCA_038199105.1 Chitinophagales bacterium
AAGTAGCGCAAATATATGCAATAGCGCTTTAAGCCTTGTTGATAGCTAACCAATATTTTGAGGCTTTATAATTTTTAATTCGAAATATATTCTTTAAAATAAATCATTCATGCAGTTCCATTTCTAAGAGCCGGATTTCAAAATTTCTTCCGGCAATATGGCCGCCAATAAAACTAGAAATATCAAAATTTATTTTATGAAAGAAAAATTATCGCCATCAAATAATCCTTTGTCACTCAGTTTCACGTGAGGTATCACGAGCAATGCCATAAAAGATAAAGTCATAAAAGGAGCGGATAAATGTGAGCCCAATAATTTTGCCGCATGGTCAATGGCCGTGTACGCTTCTGCCACTTTATATCCATCTTCATTGCTCATTAGGCCGGCTACTGGTAGTGGTAAAATTTTTTCAAACGCATCGTCTTCAGCATTCACACAGCTAATTCCGCCCTTATTTTCAATAACCAGGTTAACTGCTTTACAGATGCTTTCATCATCAACCCCAATTGAAATTATATTATGACTATCATGCGCAACCGAAGAAGCAATAGCGCCCTTTTTTAATCCAAAATTTTTAATAAAGCCTTTGGCTACCGGTGCATTTTCATACCGGTTGACTACCACTATTTTTAAAATATCACTTCCTATATCTGATTTAAAATAATCATTTTCAGTGGGAGGATTTACGGCCAGTTTGTTTGTAATGAGTTGCCCGTCCAATGCTTCAATAGCGAATATTTTTGAAGGGAAATTGTTGACAGAAAATTTGAAATCTGCAATTTCTTTTTGGTCGCAATTGAAATTATTAATCACTTTTGATTTGCCGGCGGAGATTTTGGAAACGCCTTTTTCGGCTACTAAAATTCCATTAATGTAAGTAGCTTCCACTTCAAAATTCAAAAGGTCTTTCACAACAATAAAATCTGCAGGGTATTCCTCTTTGAGCAAACCAACGTTCATGTTGTAGTGCTTGACAGGATTAATGCAGGCTGCATCCAATACCTTAAACAGGTCAATGCCCTTTGCAACTGCTCTCTTGCAAAGATCATTAATGTGCCCTTTTACGAGGCTGTCAGGATGTTTATCATCGCTGCAAAACATTATCTTATCAGGGTAATCATTAAGAAGATCAATCAAGGCCTCAAAATTTTTAGCAGCACTGCCTTCACGAATGATAATTTTCATTCCATATTTTAGTTTATCTAATGCCTCTTCGCGGGTAAAACATTCATGATCTGTACTGATGGTAACCATACCTGTATGCCCAGCTTCTATGTATTTCTTTGCGTCACCACCACGCAGGCCGGGAGCGTGCCCATCCACAGGTTTGTTATTTTCTTTAGCCGAATATATTTTCTCCATTACCTCTTCATCGCCGGTAAGCACGCCGGGAAAATTCATCATTTCACTGAGGTAGTAAATATCTTTTGATGCAAGAAGGTTGCTTACATCATCTGCATTGAGCGATGCGCCGGCAGTTTCAAAAACAGTTGCGGGCACACAACTTGGCGCACCGAAATGAAACTTAAATGGAACTTCTTTGCCATTTTCAATCATAAATTTTACTCCGGCTGCTCCGCAAACATTGGCAATTTCATGCGGATCGCTCACGGTTGCGACAGTGCCATGAACTACTGCAAGCCTGGCAAATTCTGATGGCACAAGCATAGAGCTTTCTATATGTACATGTGCATCTATCAAGCCAGGAAGCATATAGTTTAATGTGTCATCAACTCCGCCTGTTTGTTTTATTGAAATTATTTTTCCATTTTCTACAGACACATCTCCGGCGAAAATTTGGCGGGCTTCTATATCAACAATATTTCCTTTAAGCGTAACATTCATTTTTTAAAAATTAAATAATAAATATTTTTATCAAAATTACAAACTTTTAAATGCAATTTCTATAGCCTCGAAAAATAAGCAAGTCAATATTGATTTACCTTACATTATCAAAATAAAAATTATGAAGAATATTATTCTTTTCGTTTTATTTATCCTGGCTCTTGTATTTTTTCAATTTGCCTCGGCTCAATCTGTTGATGACATTATAGGCAAATATATTGATGCCCGTGGAGGCATAGATAAATTGAACTCAATTCAATCTATCTATTTCGAAGGTACGAGGGAAATGATGGGCAGTGAAGTATTGGTGAAAGTGACAAAGGTGGAAGGTAAATTATTTAGAATAGATTTTGAATTTGGTGGTAATACAGGTTATACTATTGTCAGGCAAGACAAAGGATGGACATATATCCCCATGCGCTCTGATAAAGTGAATGAGATGCCTGCACCAGTTTTAAAATCTATGCAAAGCCAAATGGATATCGCGGGCCCGTTAGTAAACTATAATGCGAAAAGTTACCGGGCAACCTTGAATGGTAAAGAAACGATAGAGGGAAATGAGGCGTATAAGATACAATTGATTTCTGCCGACGGCAAAGTAAGTATCTACTTTATCGATACTAAAACATACCTGCTTATTCAATCAAAGCAAACGAGCGAACAAGGCAGAAATGGAGAAGGGCCTAAAGAAATTGTAACCTCTTTCAAGAATTATACTGATGTAAACGGAATAATGTTTCCGCAAACAATAGTAACTGACGGAGGCATGGGAGGTGGCGCTATGACATTTGACAAAATAGAAATCAATCCTCCTGTTGATGAGAAGCTTTATAAGCCCTCAAATTAGTGGCTTGATTAATTTTTACAAAAGCTATATCGAAAATTAAAGTAGCAAAGAAAGCTCTAACTCAAAGCCAGGCAGCACATCTTCGCCGGAAAGAATATTATTGAAACCACTTAGTTTATCAACTGTTCCATCTTTTCTAAAAATAAAAACTGTTTTATCATCCGGGTTAATGAGCCAGGCAAGTTCACATCCGTTTTCAATCCATTTGTGCATTTTACCAGTGAGATATTTCAAATTGTCGGATGGGCTTTTGAGTTCGATAATAAAGTCCGGGCATACATGAGCAAATTTTTGTTTTTCTTCTTTTGAAATTTTATTCGCTTTTTCATTTGTCATCCAGGAAGCATCAGGAGAGCGAACGGAACCGTCCGGCAACGTAAAACCTGTTGATGAATCAAAGCAAACGCCTCTTTTTTCTTTTCTATTCCAATTAACAAGTTCTGCCGACAAATCAGAGTTTTGCCGTCCGGTAAACATATTTGTAGGAGCCATTATAATAATTTGTTTGTTCTCATCTCGTTCAACGCGAAGCATGTCGTTTTCTTGGCAAAAATTATAGAATTCATCATCAGACATAGAATCAGAAATAGGCCCTTTTACTGACAACGTTATATCTTCTAATGGAATTTTCATACTCAAATTTAATAAATCTTATTTACTCAAATGCATGCTTCTCTCCTTATACAATTGCCTGAAATAGGGATCACGGAGATCTTTAATAAACCGGATAGCTTCACCGGTACTCTTCATCTCAGGACCAAGCTCTTTATTTACATTGGGAAATTTATTGAAAGAAAATACAGGCTCTTTGATCGCAAAGCCAACTAGCTTTTTCTCGAAAGTAAAGTCTTTAAGCTTTGCTTCACCCAGCATAATTTTCGTTGCAATATTCAGGTAAGGAATTTGATAAGCCTTTGCAATAAACGGAGTTGTTCTCGATGCTCTTGGATTTGCTTCAATAACAAACACCTCACCATTCTTGATAGCAAATTGAATATTGATAAGTCCTTTAATATGCAATGCTCTTCCAATCTTTTCTGCATATTCTTCCATCGTATGCACTATCAATGGTGACAGATTAAATTCAGGCAAAACAGCATTACTATCGCCGCTGTGAATGCCTGCCGGCTCTATATGTTCCATCACGCCCATCACATGAAAATCATCGCCGTCAAAAATTGCATCAATCTCTGCTTCCTGGCAGCGGTCAAGAAAATGGTCAATTAAAATTTTATTGTTAGGCAAGTGCTTTAATAAACTTAGCACACCTTTTTCCAATTCTTCGTCATTGATTACTATACGCATACGTTGCCCACCCAACACATAACTTGGCCTTACTAAAACCGGGTAACCAACTTCTTTCGCCACTTCAATTGCATCATCTGTATTAAATGCAGTTCCATATTTTGGGTAAGGAATCTCCAATTCTTTAAGCATGTCGCTAAAGCGTCCGCGGTCTTCAGCAATATCCATATTATCGAAAGACGTTCCGATAATTTTTATGCCTTTTTCATCCAATCTTTTTGCAAGCTTCAATGCTGTTTGTCCGCCGAGCTGAACTATCACACCATAAGGCTTTTCGAGTTCAATTATTTCCCAAATGTGTTCCCAAAAAACGGGCTCAAAATATAATTTGTCTGCAATATCAAAATCAGTAGAAACTGTTTCAGGATTGCAATTGATCATTATTGCTTCGTAACCACATTCTTTTATTGCGATTAATCCATGTACACAACAATAGTCAAATTCAATTCCCTGTCCAATGCGGTTTGGGCCGCTGCCTAAAACAATTATTTTCTTTTTTGAAGATGGGATTGATTCGTTGTAGATAATGTTAGAGTTCATTTGCTTCAATAAGTATTTTCTGAAGAAGTTTATCGGTTATTCGAAAATTAATTTCAGTTTGTAATCTTTCTATTAAGGGTTTTATACCCGGTAATAAATTGTTTTCTTTCGCCTGTAGCAAAACACCTAATATACTTTTTATCGGAATACCATACTTCCTCGCAATTGCTCTTCCGGGGAGCTTCATCAATTAATAACAAGTCTGTTTTTAATTCCGTACTTAGTACTATTGCCTCTGATTCACCCTTGTCTAAAACAGACATAAGTTCTTCTACTTGTTTGCTATTTAGAGGGACTTCAACGCGGATAAAAGTATTGAATTGCAAAAAGGTTTCATTGATAATTTTTGCCTTAATCAATTCTTCAAAAACTGCTGGCGGAATAATTGCAGTGGTAAATAAATCTTTTAGAAGATCAATTTTATTTAGATGAAGCAAACATACCAAAGGCGATGTATCGCTTATTACTATCATTATTTACAAGGTTAAATTGCCCATTTCATCAACATAAGTGGATTCATCAATCAAATCTATATTTCTTGTTGAAAGCTCTTTCCAGAAATCTACCACGTTAATACTGGCAAGGTTTGCAGCTTTTTTTGAGCTCACTTTCCCTTTCTGAAAAAGTAAAATTGCCAGTTCGATTTTAATTTCAGAATCGGAAAGCTCGAAAGCCTTTACAAACTCATCTTCTAAA
>JBBPZF010000748.1:0-7991 GCA_038199105.1 Chitinophagales bacterium
TGTACATCTTATAATTTTCCGGATCCTGCGAATTGAGGTTTGCCGGAAACTTTATATTGGGATCCTGAACTTTATTATTGAGGGGTACACGAAAAGTGTTTTCCCATAAATGCGCAGGGTAATATTGATGGTCCTGCCGCTGGCATAGTGAGCCATAAAAATAATCGAAGCCCTGGTTGTTTGGCTCTCCGGCAGTCATTGGCGCCCCAAGCCCCCACTTGCCTACCAGTGCGGTTTTGTAACCGTTAGCTTTTAATAATTTGGCAATGGTAATAGTGGAATCAGGTATTGGCAACTGGCCTTCCAAAAATGGATTTTCTTCCATAGCTTTAAAACTCCACACGTTGCCTCTTTCAGCCCATTCATCATTGCCACGGATGAAAGCATTACCTGAATTAATTCCTGTCATTAAGCAATATCTTGATGGTGCGCATACCGGCATATCATAATGTTGTGTAAACAACATTCCTTCTTTTGCCAATGCATCAATGTTTGGCGTCTCGGCTTTCTTTTGTCCGTAGCAGCCTACATCGCCATAGCCAATGTCATCTGCAAAAATGTAAACAATGTTGGGCTTCACGGAGGATGCTTGCTGCGGGTAAGCTGTCACACCAGAGAAAAGCATAAGCACCAGAATGGAGAAAGCGTTAATACAGTTCGTTTCATCTTTACAATATTTAAGTGTGCAAATAGCTTTCACTGCAAAACAAATAAAGTTTTCATCCTGTATGCTTTTTACTACCAGCGGATTTATTAATGAACCGTTCCTTTGAACGGGATATTTTTTTCAAGTATCCTATCCCATTATTTTTTCTTTTTTTCATCATGCATTGTTGATCAATTTACCACTATTTCATCTGCAAATATCCATGCCGGTTTTCCTTCGCCGGGATGGCCTTTGGGACATACTGTATTTTTTGCGGTTACTCTCACGTACCTCACTTTCTGCGCAGGAAAAGTTGCAGTAAAATCTTTGATGGTTGAATTTTTTTCATCCGGAGAAATATCATTATTAATCGTTTGAATTGTTGTAAAATTCTTTCCATCAGATGATGTTTCAAAGGTTACCGATGATGGTAAAAAAATCCAGTCGTTATAATGTTGCAGGCATCCTAAAGCGATGCTTTGTATATTTTTTTCTTCGCCTAAATCAATGGTGGCAATTAAATCTTTGCCACTGAAGCCATGCCAGTATTTACCAACGGCATAAGTTCCCCTTACACCATCCGTTAGTGAGTTGGGGCCATCAGCGGGGTAATATTTGCTTACGGGATTTGTATAGGTTACCGTTTTACCAATGGCCTTGTGCATTACAAAATTTTGCCTTGCAGCCTGCACGCCCATGATGCGGCCATTTACAGCCGTTGAGGCTTTCAACAAAACAGAAGAGTCTATTTCAAAAGGTGTTGTGTATTTATCACTGCTCAATGTTGGTTCCGTTCCATCAGTGGTATAATAAATATCCGCATTCACGATTTCTGTAGATAAGTCAACAAACAACTTTCCATTTTGAGAAGAGGGTTTTATGCTGACTGTAAAATTGCCGGGGCTATAATTCAATCCTTTTTGCCCAAAGGCTTTGAACTGGCTTTGTAAGCGCTCATTAAAATTTTGCCAGTTTTTATTTTCTTTAGGGCTCCATAAGACTTCCGCCAATGCCAGCATACGCGGTAACACCATATACTCTACCTGGGCTACAGTGGTGATATATTCCGTCCACAGATTGGCCTGGGCGCCCAATACATATTTTGCTTCAGTGGCAGTTAACTCTTTAGGAATTGGCTCATAGTCATATACATTTTTCAAAGTATTCATACCACCAATAGCCAGTGGCTCTCCTTCCGGGCCAGCCTGGTATTGGTCGAAGTACAGGGGCTTCCCTGGCGTCATCACTACATCATGGCCCATTTTTGCAGCTTCAATGCCACCGGCTTCGCCACGCCAGCTCATTACGGTTGCTTCCGGTGCCAGGCCGCCTTCCAATATTTCATCCCAACCAATAATTTTTCTATGCTTGCTATTGATAAATTTTTCTATGCGCTTAATAAAATAACTCTGCAAACCATCTTCATCTCCCAGTCCTTCTGCTTTTATTCTTGCCTGGCATTTAGGGCAAACTTTCCAGGGGCCTTTATCCACTTCATCGCCACCGATATGGATGTATGTAGAAGGAAACAATGCTATGACTTCGGTTAAAACATTTTGTAAAAAAGTAAACACCGAATCGTTGCCTGGGCAATAATTAGAAGACATGCCGGTATAATTTCCACCCGTTAATGGAAGCTGCGGCTGTTGCGTACAACTTAGAAAAGGATAAGCCGCAATGGCCGAAGCCACATGGCCGGGCATTTCTATTTCAGGAATGATGGTTACGTTTCTTTCACCGGCATATTTAATAATATCTTTTATCTGTTCCTGCGTGTAATAGCCACCATAAGTAGCAGCTTCGCCTTCTTTAGCCTGCGGCCTGCTGCTCCAGTCCTTGTCATTTTCATCCACCCGCCATGCTCCCACCTTTGTAAGCAGAGGATATTTTTTTATTTCAATACGCCAGCCCTGGTCATCTACGAGGTGCCAATGAAACATATTCATTTTATAGGTAGCCATCAGGTTGATGTATTCTTTTACCAGTTCGGGGCCAAAGAAATGGCGGCTTACATCCAAATGCATACCGCGGTATTTAAAACGGGGATAATCGGTAATGACCAGGCACGGTATTTCTAACGCAGCATTGGTACGGATGGCAGGTAAGGTTTGCAATAAAGATTGGATGCCATAAATAATTCCGGCTTTTGTATTTGCAACAATCGTTATGGCAGATGGCGATACATTCAGCAGGTATCCTTCATCGCCAATGTCATTTGTTTTTGCAATTTTAAATTCAATATTTTTTTTGGCCGCAGTATTCAATAATAATGTTTTGCCAGAAATAATTTTAATAGCTGCCGAAAAAAAGTTAGCAGCCGATTTCAAATCTTTATTGGCTGTATTGAATTTTATAGCGGTGCCGTTATTAATAACAAAGCTGCCCTGCTTCATTTGCAGCGATACGGGTTGCGGGATAATACTTACGCTTTGCTGCGCAAAAAGAAAACACGGGCAAAGCATTAATAAGAAGAGAAAAGATTTTTTATTCATGTGGTGGATGTTTTATAAATTGTATTGAAATGTTTTTTTATGAGAAATCCTGAAATGTTCTATTGCGGCAAGATGCATTGCGGGTCTTTATATATTCACCATTTTTTTTAATTAAGCCCGCCTTGCCCGCGATATAACTTTATAGGTTTATCCAATTTTACTTTTAGCACGGTAACATATTTATCCAGGGCTGCTTCAGGAAGAGAAATGTAAACCAGCCCCGGCACAGGGCTCCAGGATATTTTGCCCACAATCTTATGCTTCAAATTTGCCCCGCTTCCTAATACTGTAATGTTTTCAATTTTATTATCCAATCCTTTTAGCATCAGCTCGCCACTTGTTTTGCCATGTACAAATAAATAGAGCGTAGTGGAATCAGCAGATAAAGTAGTGGGACCGTAAAAATGTCCCTGCGGTATGCCGGGTAAAGTGTTGAAAATTGCTTCGCCGTTTTTCTTATTCCATTCACCCAGCGTCTTTAAAATATTTATTTCTTCTTCGGGGATAGTGCCGTCAGCTTTAGGCCCGATGTCCAATAGCAGGTTACCTCCGTTAGAAACCGCATCTACAAAAATGGTAATGATCTCGTAAGGTGTTTTCCAATCGAGGTCCTTTGGTTGGTAGCCCCAACTGTTGTTGATGGTCATGCAGAGTTCCCACCAATTATACGGCGGCCTTGTCACCGGGAAATTTTGTTCCGGTGTAGCGTAATCGCCGTACCCCTGCAGCCTTCCATTGATAATGGCAGAAGGATTTGCTGAAAGGATTATGTGACGGATTTTCTCTGACTCCCATTCTTCAGCACTGTGCTCCCAATCGCCATCAAACCACCAAAGGTTCGGGTTAAACTGTGTGCTGATCTCTTTAATCTGCGATTGGAAAAAATTCCTGAATTTATTCCACCGCACATAATCATCCTGCAAATTGTAACGGGAACTATCTTTTAAGAAACCGGGGTAATCAGGCTGCGACCAGTCTATCAATGAAAAATAAGCGCCGCATTTAATATCCCGCTTTCGTAATTCTTTAAACAGCGGAGTGATAACATCCTTATGTGATGGCGTAGCTTTTACAGAACTAAGATTGTTCATTTTTGTGTCGTACATGGCCACACCATCGTGATGTTTGGTAGTGACAACGGCATAACGGGCGCCACTTTCTTTAATCAAATCTGCCCAAAAAACAGGATCATATTTGCTTAGCGTAAAGCCTTTTAGCTGGTTCATATAATCAGCATAGCTCACCTCCCTATTGTGAAAGCTCCATGATTCGCCAACACCATCTACCGCATAGATGCCGGTATGTATAAAGATGCCGAGTTTTGCATTTGCAAACCATTCCATCTTTTTTTCAATGGACTTCGGGTCAATTTTTTGCTGCGCAAAAAGATTTACCAGGGAAAGTAAAATGCAGGCCAGGGAAAAAAATATTCTTTTCATATCGGTGAAAAATTAGTTTAGTTTCTTGTGCATTTCAAATTGTCGATGGTTGGTTGGACACCAACCAGGGCCTGCTTTAGAAAAAGTGCCACCTGCTTGGTTACAACAGATGGCCCTCCTCGTTAAAAAAAAATCAACTATTTTTCATCCCACCAAATACGGCCAAATGTATCTTCCGCTTTACTTCCGTAAGCAGGGTCTTTGGCTATCATCGTTTGAATAGCTTTGGCATAATTATCTGCATTAGGATTAGATCCTGAACTCAACTGCAAAGCACTGCGCCTTGGAGTGATCAGGTTCTTACTTCCATCCCATAAATTTTCAAGGTATGCAATGGTGGAACCATCCCCAATCTTTCCGTTATTTCCGGCCCTCACATCTGTGTATTGCGGATATCCTGTTCTCTTCCACATCGCCCATGATTCATTGGGTTCCATAAGAAAATCAACCCAGGCCTGAGAATAAATACTGGCCAAACCTTTATAAGGTAACGAGGTAGCAAAACCCCCGATCATCACTGAACTGGCATTCGGAACATTGGTAGCAACGGCAACATTTTTGTACTGATCAAAAGAAGCATTAGCCCCTGCATAAAACCACTCAGATGCGGATTTACCAAAACCATCTCCACCATTCTCTGCAATTTCGGCCATCATAAAGCAAGTTTCGGCATAGGTAAGATACGGTGTCCACATTTTAATATTATTCCCATCAACATAGGTTTCATCATCGTGCATCAAATTTTTTGATGACTGCGCATCAAACCCACCAAAGCCGCCATTCTTCAGGAACAAACGTGTTTGAATGGAAGAGAGAATATTAAGGCTTTGTGTGCTCGTGCCCTGCAGGTTAAAAATAACATTCTTATCTCCGCCCGTAAATCCATATCCAGGATCATCAACCGATGCAGGCGATGTGTGTTTCCCCCAATATCTCACATTATAATCCGGCTTGAGCAGATCAGCTTTTGCGACTGCGCTTCCATTTTGTTTTACGTTCGTGTAGCCCTTATAGTTATCCCCAAAATCATTTTCACGTACCATAAATTTAATCCGTGGATCGTTGGTGGATTTCAGGAATTCTACAAACGGATAACCAGCACTATAGTTAAACAACAGAACATTTATATCATCAACGTTATTATTCCATGTTTGTGATTGCCTGTAACCAAAAGAACCGTCAACCGAAGAAATCACGTTTTTATTAAAATTAGTAGCGATGTCATTAAGCACCGCGGCCAACTGAGCCGGGTCACGCTTTTCATAGCGTTGAGCAATTTTTATGCGAAGTGTATTCGTAAATGATAGCCACTTGGCATAATCACCCCCGAAGAAAAGATCCTGTGCAGCGATATCCGCCTGCCCGGTACTGTTGCTTAAAAGAGTTGCAGCTTCCTTTAGCTGTTGGTCGAATACTTTATAAAGATCAAAGTCGAAATTGTATTCGGGCAAAGGAAATTCCTCTGGTTTAAATGCCTGATCGTACGGCATTGCTCCAAAAATATCTGCAACTCTCCATGCGTGATATGTATCAAGGGTTATGCATATTCCTTTTAGTGCGCTGTACTTTCCTTTAGAAGTTGATTCAGCATCGATCTTGTCGATGATGCGGTGCATGTCCCTTCCTATTCCGTTATAATAATCGCTGTAAAACGGGAACCCGGGATTAGGGCCTGTTGTAGCTCCGGGTATCCAATATGTGCTGGCAATACCAGCCGGTTCTGTAGCATTTGGCACTACATATTGCATGTACGTCATTGTGGTGCCGTACTTATGGGAAGTCTGGTCACGGTTGTTCAGATTAATATCTACCGTTGCTCCCGCAAATAAAAATTCCGGTGCGGCATCAGGCAGGGAATTCGGATTGGTGTTGATATCTACCAACTGCTTTTTACAGGATTGTGCAAGGGTACCCAGTACCAACAACCCCAAAATATATTTATTAACTTTTTTCATTTAGTTTGATTTTAAAAATTACAAGGAGATATTCAAAGTAGCGGAATAGCTCCGTGAGAATGGCACACCGCCTGTGATATACGGCCTGTATGGATCATTGCTTTGAAGCGATTCAGGATTCTGACCTTGTGATAACGTGTTATACAAATAGCCGATGTTACGGGCCGATACTGAAATTCTTGCACCTTTTAAGCTTACTCTATTTACCAACGCTGCAGGCAATCTATATCCTAAAGTAATCTCTCTTAAACTGATCCAGGAATTTTTACTAACTGTATTATTATTATTTAAATTAGTTCCCCAACCATACCAGGTATTATAGTAATAAGACGCCTTCCAGGAGTCAACATAACCTTTGTCATAAGCCTCTCTAAAGGTCATACCGCTAATGTCAACGTTAGTATTGCCAGGTGTAGTTCCTTTTTGATTCTTGTCAAAAATGGCATTTGGAATCACACCATCATACCTTGTTTCTCCTGTATAAGAATCTATCCTTGGTTCACCACCATGCTCTTTATCACGAAACTCCAAAGTTTGTTTCAGATTACCTTGCCCAATTGCATAGCTCGCAGCTTCTGAATAAACCAGGCCGCCAAAACGGCCATCTACCTGAGCAAATAAACTAAAATTTTTGTAACGTAGTGATGCGTTTACACCGCCTACAAAATCAGGCTCTACTTTTCCAAGATTCACTCTGTGAACCTGATCTGTGTAATCAACTCCTACTAAATTATAATCCTGAAAATCATACTTTACGGCAGGATTGGTATTTGTAACCCTATCACCTACACGAATCAATGGCAAACCCGAAGCAGGGTCAATCTTGGTAGAAGCCCATGTTTCAGCGGCCAATACTCCAAATGCGCCACCTTCGTAAGCATAAACATTGGCACCGTCATATCCACCACTGAGCTCCCATTCTTTTATGCCGGAACCGAATGAAATTATCTTGCTGTGATTAACACCTCCGTTTACAGCCAAGCTCAAATTCCAATCTTTGGTTCTTATTGGAGTGATATTTACCAAAAACTCATAACCGGTATTTTGGATGTTGCCCGCATTGATAAAAAGCTTGCTGAATCCGGTTTCCGATACTCCGGGTAAATTTAATAGCTGATCAAAAGTATTGGTCTTATACCAGGCAAAGTCAACATTTATTAAATCATCAAAAAGGCCAAAATTGGTTCCAAACTCCCAGCTTCTTGCCCTTTGAGGTTTAAGGCTGTAGTTTGGTTTTATGTCGGCATTTATTTGAGTAGCTACACCGAGCGATTGTCCATTCTGATTAATTAGTGTTCCGGGTGAATAGCCACTCCCTGTAGCATACGCACCTGCAACACCCGCATTACCAACGTAAGCAAGTGAAGCCCTCAATCTGCCTGATGATAACCACGTAGGCATGTTGGATTTCAAATGGTCGTAAAAAGAATAAGAAGCGTTAACGGACGGATAAAAAACA
>JBBPZF010000749.1:0-7827 GCA_038199105.1 Chitinophagales bacterium
AATAGAATTGTGAAATAACATCGTACATCTCCAGAGGAGACCTTTGGACTAACATCGTAAATCGCACATTGAATTCACACCAGGATTAATATCCCATGTCACCCATTCCGCCACCGCCCATTGGAGGCATTGATGGCTTATCTTTTTCAGGCCTGTCAGAAATTACGCATTCGGTAGTTAACAACATTCCTGCAATAGAAGCGGCATTTTCCAAAGCAATTCTTGTTACTTTAGTTGGATCAATAACGCCAGCAGCAAGTAAATTTTCATAAACTTCTGTACGTGCATTAAATCCGAAATCGCCTTTTCCTTCTTTTATTTTTTGTACAACGATGCTGCCTTCAATACCGCTGTTGATAACGATCTGGCGAAGAGGTTCTTCAACAGCACGCTTTACAATCTGGATACCTGTAGTTTCGTCATCATTAGAACCTTTTAAGTTTTCAAGGCTTTCGATAGCACGGATGTAAGCTACACCACCGCCTGCAACGATACCTTCTTCTACGGCAGCTCTTGTTGCGTGAAGTGCGTCATCCACACGATCTTTCTTTTCTTTCATTTCTACTTCAGTAGCAGCACCTACATAAAGAACAGCAACACCACCGCTTAATTTAGCAAGACGTTCCTGTAATTTTTCTTTATCGTAATCAGATGTTGTAGATTCAATTTGTGCCTTGATTTGGTTAACCCTGGCTTTAATATCTTCCTTAGCACCTTTACCATCTACAATTGTAGTATTATCTTTATCAATTGCTACTGAAGCAGCTTCACCTAAATAAGTAAGGTCAGCATTTTCTAATTTATAACCTTGCTCTTCGCTTATTACAATACCCTTTGTGAGGACCGCAAGATCCTGCAACATTTCTTTTCTGCGATCACCGAAGCCAGGCGCTTTTACTGCAGCAACTTTCAACGTACCGCGTAATTTATTTACAACTAATGTTGCTAATGCTTCACCTTCGAGGTCTTCAGAAATAATTAATAACGGACGGCCACTTTGAGCAACTTTCTCAAGAATGTGAAGAATATCTTTCATTGAAGAAATCTTCTTATCATAAATAAGAATGTAAGGATTCTCCAATTCAGCTTCCATCTTTTCGCTGTTCGTTACAAAGTATGGAGAAATATAACCCCTGTCAAACTGCATACCTTCCACTACTTCTACCGTAGTATCAGTTCCTTTAGCTTCTTCAACAGTTATCACACCTTCTTTACCAACTTTTGTCATCGCCTGTGCGATAAGCTTACCTATTGATTCGTCGTTGTTTGCAGAGATTGAAGCAACCTGCTCAATCTTATCATTGTTGTCGCCAACTGATTCAGATTGTGACTTCAGATGCTCAACTACAGCAATTACTGCTTTATCAATACCACGCTTTAAATCCATAGGATTTGCGCCGGCAGCTACGTTCTTCAAACCTTCGCTAATGATTGATTGTGCAAGAACAGTAGCAGTTGTAGTACCATCACCAGCAATATCTGCTGTTTTAGAAGCTACTTCCTTTACCATTTGAGCGCCCATGTTTTCAATAGGGTCTTCCAGTTCGATTTCCTTTGCAACAGTAACACCATCTTTGGTGATACCCGGTGCGCCAAATTTCTTTTCAATTACCACGTTGCGTCCCTTTGGCCCAAGGGTTACTTTAACGGCATTCGCCAAAGTATCAACGCCCTTCTTCATCTTATTGCGGGCCTCGATTTCAAAAAATATTTGCTTAGACATATTATTATTATTTATTAAAAAATGTTTATTAAAAATGATTTAGTTCACTTTCATTAAAATGTCAGACGCTCTCATTATTAAATAATCTTCGCCTTCAATAGTAATTTCAGTGCCGCCATATTTACCATACATAATGGTATCACCGGCTTTCAGTTGCATTGGTATTAAGTTGCCCGTTTGCTCGGCATACTTTCCTTTTCCCACTGCTATAACTTTTCCTTTTTGAGGCTTTTCTTTTGCCGTATCAGGAATTATAATACCGCCTGCAGTTTTTTCTTCAGCTGCATTTGGTTTAACCAGAACCCTGTCGTCAAAGAGTTCAAATGATTCTTTTGCCATAATTTTTTAATTTTTTTTATTTGAAAATTGTCCAGGAATTTGTATCGCTCTTTTTGGAGACTTCCCTGGAGGGTTGCAAATGTACACGAATAATTATACCAAAGCCATCAATCAGTTTTGTTGGCAGCGTTTAGGTGTATGATGGCAGACAGGCAGACGTTAAGTCGGTCAAAATTTCACAACTCTTAACAAGAAGCTATGCTAAATCTTAGGAAATGTTCCATTCATTTTTAAGAGTTGCGGTACGGGCTTCAGACATACGAGTTTCCAGGTAATGGCCTTTTGCCTTTTTTTGCCTGAATGCTTCGTATAAGGTGACGGCGCAGGCAACAGAAATATTAAGAGATTTGATAATTCCAACCTGGGGAATAATAAAATTCCCGTTGGAATATTTTCTTATTTCTTCGCTAACGCCAAACGTTTCATTCCCGAACACAAGCGCTATTGATTCAGTAAAATCAAGATCATAAATTTCTACTGAGTCATCCGCCAAATGTGTCGTATAAATATTTTTATACTTTCCCCTTATCTCACTAAAGCAACTTTCTGCGTCAGTGTATTGATGAATATTCAGCCATTTGTTAGCCGTTGAGGAACTTCGGTAGCCCCATTTTTTATGGGGAGGAATTCTATTATTTAAAATATAAACGTCTTGTATGCCTACCGCATCGCACGTACGCATAACAGCCGAAACATTATGCGGATCAAAAACATTTTCCAACACAATAGTGACATCGGGTTGCCTCTTATTAAGCACCGATGTAAGGCGATTATGCCGCTCTGGAGTCATAGCGGCAAGATAATTCAGAAATCGTTATCCGGGGGAATTGGTCATCAAATTGGTCGTTGAATCATTTCATTGGTCATTGAGTCATTTCATTGATCATTGGTCATTGAGTCATTGCTATATTGAAACAATTGCATTTTTAAATTGACCATTCACCCATTGACCATTGCCAGCTACTTCGCACTCACCGGTGGTTTCCCACCTTCAGGCACAAAAATAAGTGCATCAGAATCCAGGCAATAACGCTTACCTGTAGGGGCAGGGCCATCGTCAAACACATGCCCAAGGTGTGAGCCTGATTTTGAATCAACAACTTCCCAGCGAAGAGAACCCATGCTACCATCTTTTACCAGCTTAATCGCATCTTTGCTGATAGGCGCATAAAAACTTGGCCATCCGGTGCCCGAATCAAACTTTGTTTCCGAGCTAAAAACAGGTTGCAATGTTGCGGCAGAATAGTAGGTTCCTTTTTTATAAAAGTGATTCAGTTTTCCGCTGAAAGGTTTTTCTGTGCCCTCCTGGCGAAGAATATAATATTGTTCCGGTGTTAATTTTTGTTTCCATTCAGCATCAGAATATTTTATAGTGTAGCTCGCATTTTTAGCAACTTTTTCAGGCTCGGGATATTTACTATTACTTGTTTGTGAGTGAGAGCAATTAGTAAGTAATAAAGAGGATATCAGGGTTGATAAATAAATTATTTTTTTCATTTCGTCTTTTTTTAATTAGTACTATAAGATACGAAACAAAGGTAGCAGTAAGTTCTTTACAACTTGTTAAGAATGACAAAATTGATAATTGAAATATTAAGTCTTTGCGGCCACCAGCCTTTTATAATTTAATATTATTGTCTGTCAAAATTTATGAAAGTATTGCTTCTGCTGGCCTCACCCGAATCCGCTTTTCGAAGCAGGTGACGCTAAAAGCTTTGCCAGACTGCATTTGAGCCGGATAGAATATGTTTAGGCTTAAAAGTATTGATACTTTAATAATTACTCTGCTTTACTAACTTAAAGACTGAAGGCTTTCTTAACCCATCTATTTTTAAAAAATAAACGCCGGCCGGCATTTTGTATAATGGGATGGTCGTCTTCTGTGATTGTAATGTTTGCGCCAGGTGTATCTTGCCTGTTACGTCATACAACTTTATTTTCTTGCCGATAAGATCAATTGCATTGTTGCTGTTGATGGTTATCTGCGACGCGAAAGGATTTGGAAAAATGGATATTTTTAATTTGCTTTCAACCGAATCCGTTGGCAAGGGTGCTGCTTGTATAATTGAACTATCACATGCTGCTGAATTTAAAATTGTATTCCTTGGATGCCCAAAGGCAAACTGTTCTCTCATCTCATTTCGTTGACCAATGGTAAACATGTTCATACACTCATCATCGGTGAAGTCCATATAATTCATGAACATATCGCCAAAGGCATTTATTGAACATAAAGAGGTACGTGGAAAAGAAGGGCAATAGCTGTTATTAGATTGCTGCGGCGGTGTATCGGCAATTCCATCATCGCCGCACGACTTATCGCCCCATAAATGTTTTAAGCCAAGCCAATGGCCTATTTCATGTGTAGCGGTCCGTCCTTTATTAAACTCCGGGTTCAGGTCGCCCTTTGTACCAAACACGTTGTATTGTATTACTACACCATCTTTTTCAGCGGGGCCGCCGGGCATAACAGAGTAACCGAGCGTACGCCCAAAAAGGTTACACACCCAAATGTTCAGGTATCTTTTTGAGTCCCATGCATTGTCTCCGCCCTTTGATGAAAATTTCATTTCATCGTCAGACAGCCAAAATTGCTCTTGTGTAAATTTCCTTATAATACCTGTTGTCGCATGCCCTTCAGGGTCTGTTTTTGAAAGGCAAAACATGATTTTTGTATCAGCCGCCCATTTTCTGAAAGGTTCAGGAGTATTTACCGTATCCGCGTTAAGCCTTCTGTAATCTGCATTAAGCGAAACAATTTGCGACAATATTTGGTCATTACTTATGTTTTGCGCTGTATTATTATATAATACATGAACCACAACCGGAATGACGATAATTTCACTTGCTAAAGTATCGCGGGAGCCAACCGGGCTGGCAGGAGTAGTAAGCGGATTTAAAAATTTGGAAGAATTAGCCTTCAAATAATCAACTGTAGCGCACTTCTGCGACGAGGCATGAAAGGCACAGAATAAAATAAATAGCGTAAAATTAATTTTCATGTATTCCCAAAATTTATCTTCATCCCTTAAGAATGACTTATGAACGGGATTACATAGGAAGACCACGGGGCAATTAATACATGGGATAAGTGGAAGAGGTAAATTAGCTTGAACATGGTGCTACCAGGGAAATAACAATAAAGCTGCGACGGGTGACAGAGGTTCAGGGCACAAATAAAGCTATAAATACTTTAAGATCAAAATTATATTTGAACAAATTTATAAAGGAGTTAACAAGCTAACAAAAGCCGTTTACTACATTTACATTTTTTAAAAGATATTATTTTGAATAAAATATACCTGGCGTTACTTTTTGCGGTATTGCTCTCCTGCAATAATAATTCGACTCCTGAATATGATCCGTCCTTACCGGTAGCTGTGTCAAATAACATTCCGCCACCGCAACCTATTACTTTTAGTGTCGAAAAGGTTTATCCTCACGATCCGCACGCCTTTACGCAAGGGTTGGAATTTCACAATGGCAGGCTTTACGAAGGTACCGGGGAGCCCAGAGAATCGCGTTTGCGCATAGTCAATATTGAAACCGGAAAGCCGGAAAAGGAATATCTTATTCCAGACCCGCTTGTTTTTGGTGAGGGCATTACGGTTTTTAAAAATAAGATCTACCAGCTCACATGGCAAAATCACAAAATTTTCGTTTATGACTTTAAAGACATCATGCACCCGATAAGCACCTATAACTGGAGCAGTGAAGGTTGGGGCATCACGAACGATGGAACAGATTTGATCATTAGCGATGGCTCCTCCAAACTATATTTTGTGCAACCAGACGAAGCAAGAAAAGAAATGAAAACAATCAAAGTGATATCAATAGCAGATAATCATGGAGAACTTGACAGCCTTAACGAGTTGGAATATATAAACGGTTATGTATTTGCCAATAGGTGGTATAATAACAACATAATTAAAATTGATACTGCAAACGGCCATGCCGTTGGCGTTTTAAACTTTACAGGATTATTGCAACAATACGATCCCGGCGATCAAGTAAAAGAAGATGCAGTGCTGAACGGCATTGCTTATGACAGCGCAGAAAACCGCTTGTACATTACCGGTAAGAACTGGCCAAAAATGTTTAAGATAAAATTGAATTAAGATACCCCTAACCCCTAAAGGGGAATGTGGCCGGGGTTACCCTGTATCAATGCATAAATTTATTATCAAGAGACAGAATCAGCTTCTTAAAGACGAAAAGCTGCTTGGGTGTCGATTTCAAAGGTGCATTGATGTGGAGCGGTTGGAAGCAACATAAATTACCGAGCTGCATTTCTTCGTATTCATTACCGCCCTGCTGTTGGAAATCATACCATTCAAAAATGCCCTGGCGGGATTAGACTTTCCTGTTTTATATTTTTCACTTAGTAAGCTCACGTAAAAGCTATCATACCACATGGGTTTTATCAAATCAATGGAAAGGCCATGCAATTCTAAAAGTTCCTTCATAGCCCTTGGGGAAAAATGATACAAGTGACGGGGAACGTCGTAGGCCGCCCAATATTCTTTGTAAATCTCTTCATCGTAACAAGTATAATTAGGCACGGCGATAAAAATTTTACCGCCTGGTTTTAGTAAATTATTTACCTGGTTAATGTACCCGTGTAAATCATGCACATGCTCAAGCACATGCCACATTGTAATAGCATCGAAGCTACTGGCAGGCAGTGTGTAAAGCTCTTCAGACGCATTAAGCTGCAAACCATAAAGCTCAAGTGACTTTTGCCTTGCCGTCGCATCAGGTTCGAGGCCCGTTACTTGCCAATTTGCAAGTTGCATGTTATGCAAAAAAGCGCCCGTTCCACTTCCGATATCAAGAACGCTCCCTGTTTTTTTCTCGGTCAGTTTTTTTACCAAATTTCTCTTTTTCAGAAGAGTCCTTTTTCGCACCTGGTGATAGGCTTTGTTTATAAATCCTTTATTAGTATCGCTGTGAGAAATATAATTTTCAGATTGATAGTAGCGTGCTATTTCTTCTTGTTCAGGAATATTTTGCGTAAAGCGAAGTGTGCAATGTTTGCATTCCCATATTTCAAAATCTTCCATAGACACCGTATAATCCTTTACAGCAAAGAGCGGCAGGATATTTTTGCTGCGGCAAATCGGGCATGAATCGTACAAAATCATTGTTAGCGGCTTCGTGCAAAGAAAATGTAAAATGTTCAATTAGTGTAGGGACAGGTTGCGACCTGTCCATGCTAATATTTTATTTTCAACAAGGGACAGGTCGCGACCTGTTCCTATACGCCCAACCGGATTTTAGTTTTTATTTATATTTAATTTGAATGAATTTTACCGGCGAATGAAGATCGTAGCTATAAAAGAAAAAATAAAACGTACCGGCATATTCATACCTGTGAGGCTTCACCTTGTATTATTAATTGTAGCATTGGCTTGGTCAGCGAAATGGTTAAGAGAAAATAATGCCCTTCCGGAAACAGCACGCACAGCAATCATTAATCTTTTCATTACAGTTACTTTCTGGTTTGCACTGGCCATTCTCATAGTTTCATTTCTCAGTGCTTTTATTCCGTGGATGTTGTTTCTGTTAAACAAAAAAAATAATAGAAGTAGCCTGAAAATAAAAGTAGCAGAAAGAGATAACAAGCCCAATGATAACCAACTGGTGCAAATTGAAATTGCCAATGTAATGAAGCCTTTGTTTGGCTATGTACGCCTTCGGCTTTTCTATGATGGTCAAAATATTTCTCCAAAATTTTCGCCCGTTCCTGCCGAAACAAAAAAGAA
>JBBPZF010000750.1:0-2544 GCA_038199105.1 Chitinophagales bacterium
GCAGCGTAGGTTATAACTTCGTCAGTGACTAATCATGACCTAATTTACTGAAGCAAATAGAGTACCCCTTTTATAACCGGAGCGCCGTTTTTCAAATTTATTATATATGGATAAGCGCCTTTCTGTTGTATTACTCCTTTATACTTTCCATCCCATGATTTTACAGCCCCATCATTGGTAAACACCATTTGCCCAAACCTGTTAAATACTTTTATAACCGCCCCAGGGTATGCCTGAAGAGCCTCAATATTCCACGCATCATTCAGTCCATCATTGTTTGGCGTAAATGCATTTGGTATAAATAATTTGGCAAATACTTTTACCAGCACGCTATCTGTAGAGATACCACACCCATAATTAGAAGATAACGTCAATGCATAGGTGATAGTTATCAACGGGTTTACAGAAGGCGTAAGATCAGTAGCAGATGAAATATTAAAGGCAGGGCTCCATAATATAGCAGCATCAGTAATGTTGGAAGATCCTTCCAGGGTAGTTGCGTTGCCGGCGATTATTACTTTGTCAGGCCCCGCATCTGCCACAGGTTTTTTATTGATTGTCACCAATACTGAATCAGATTTTTTACATGTGCCATTATCTGCAGTCAGCACATACGAAGTGGTTTCTGCAGGAGATGCTATGGGATTTAAAATTTGAGTATTCGAAAGACTGAATGGCGGCTGCCACATATAGCTGTTTGCGTCAGTTGCGCCTTTGAGTTGCGTACTGGTACCCTCGCATATATTTACATCAACGCCTGCATCTACAAATGGCCCTTTAATAATATTTACAATTGTTGAGTCAATATTCACACAACCGTCAACAGAAGTAATCTTTAAATAAAATTTTCCATTCAAGCCCAATGATGCATTGGTTATAGAAGGCGATTGTTGTGTACTTGTAAAATTCAAAGGCCCGGACCAGCTATATGCACTTGCAATATTTGATTTTAAAGTTAGGGTAGATCCTTCACACACCGGTCCATCGTTGGCTGCCCCCGGAACAGGTAATGGAACCTGATTTACTATTAATGGCTTGGACATTACACGGCTGCATGAGGGGACAAGAACATAATTTCCCTGTGTCACTGCAATACGGTATTGATAGGTTCCAAGTCCACTCACAGGCATCCTGGTATATGTGGCGTTTATAGCTCCCGGTATAACGCTCCAGGTAAGTCCCATGTCTGTACTTAGCTGCCACTGATAGAAAGTATTAATAGCTGCCGGAGTAACCATCGTGGAGAAAGTATAGGATGTATTATCACCTTCACAAACGTTTACATTGGTAGAGGTATTGTTAATAGACACTGTCACCAAAGCCCCGCATGGCCTGAAGGTAATATCGTCCAGCACCAGGTCATTTCCACAACCACCGGGAGCGTTATTGGTCATCCTGATTACGACAGTATTAATGCCGGTGGGGGTTTTAAAAAAAAGTCCGTACTGCTTCCACACAGGAGTTGATGAAGAAGCAATGTCACCGGTTTTATATGTTTGTAAAACTGTGCCATTGAGTGTTTCAATTCTAAAAGTAACGTTGGGTAAGAAGCCATTGTTACCACAAGCGCTTGATTTTAGAATATTTAATATCCACGCGGCAAATTCGTAGGTGGTATTATCACAAAGCCCATCAACTTGTTTTACATAAAAATCTCCGGGAGAGAAGGAAGCGTTCACAATCATCATGTAGCCGCTTGTATCGTTCGGTGTATGGTCTTCGGTCAAAGTATGCCAGGTATCCACAAAACAGGCAGGTGAAGAATTGCCAATTGTATATGCGCCATCCGCAGGGCAGCTATAAGGAACGTATATATAGTTTGTAAGGCTTGAGTCAACAGGAGGGCCGGGATTGGCGCCGGAGCCAAAAGTAATATTTACAACAGGCTCACCCAAACTTCCCTGGCATAATTGTGCAAAAGTGCCAGTGGTGATAACAGTTGATACAAAAAAAATAAACAGTCGTAAGAAAAAATGCGATCGCTTCATAAGGGCACAAGTAATAAAATTTCCAGCCTGTAAATTACAAACGAATCCTCAATTAGGATGGTTTGCCGGATGGGAGTTTAGTATATAAGAAAGAACGGAAGAAAAAGACACTTGAAAATATGTGCGGAGAAACTTCAACTGCGATGGTCACCTGGCAAATACATGTAAGTTTACAAAGAAAATTTCCTGAAAACAAAGCCATGCAAATAAGTCACGAGGCCATCTATTTATACATCTATTTGCACTCAAAAAAGGAACTGAAAAACTTGTTGATTTCTGAACTGCGGCAGAAAAGCGAAATTAATCGCCATCGGGTAGTTCATGTCTTACCAAGCGCAAATTACCGTTTAAAACTTTTTATTTATTGTCACTTCAGCATTTTTACTTACTTCAAGTTTATTTGATGTACTCCTTATCTATTGTTTATTCTAAGCCTGCTCCACCGTTTTTTCATTTACAAAAGAATGTATCTTGCAAATAAAAACTACCCGTGAAGCTCAGCTATGGACTGATTGCAGCCAGCCTTTTAATACTGTTGGCAGCATGTAAAAAGGGA
>JBBPZF010000751.1:0-2507 GCA_038199105.1 Chitinophagales bacterium
ATGTCTGACTAATGAACATCCTTCTTCGCGATTATAACCATACGCGGAGAATTTTTTACATGATAATCGCTGAAGTTATAATCACCAAAAACTTCCTGTATCTGCAACTGATGATAGGCAAGCATTTCGGTGAAATCACCTAAAGAAAACTTAGCTACTTTTTCCCGGTATTCAATAGGCTTTTCAAGTGCTTCATCTTCTATAATTATTTTTTTATAAAAATGCGTTTCGTCAAACCACTTGGTTAAAAAATAATTAACGCCATCTATTTCTATGTCCGAAGTATGTACAAGATGATCTTCAGCATAATGGACATTGAGATAGTCTATTACAAAAACGCCGCCTTCCTTTATTGATTGCGCAATTGTCCTTATGGAATTGTCATGCTCACGTCTTGTGTTGAAATAACCAAAGCTTGTGAAAAAATTAAAAGCATAATCAAAATAATTTATCCAAAACGGAAGCCGCATATCATGCACAAAAAATTGCAGATTTTCGGCTTCATACGTTTTAGCTTCCTTAATGCTATCTGTTGAGAGATCAATGCCTGTTACATCAAAACCTTTAGCCGCAAGCATGCGGGAATGCCGGCCTTTTCCGCAGGCAATATCAAGCATGGCAGCGCCTTGTGCAGGATGAAGATGCTCCATCAGCTTATTAATAAATGCTGCTGCTTCAGTTTCATCCCTTTTAAAATAAAGCTGATGATAATAGGGTGAATTGAACCAATCCTTAAACCAAGGTTTTGTATTTATCATGCGTCACTAATTGTAGGCAAATGTAACAGGTTATTAAATTATTTCATCGAAGGTGCATGTTTCAGGTAGAGTCACAAAGTTTTATCAATAATTTATAGCCCACATATCGCGTGAAAATCGGCGAAAGACTGCATGTATGAGTTTTTATTTAATTTGCAGCATCACAAAATAAAAAAGAAGTAGTGGCACTTATAAAAAGTATTTCCGGCATTAGGGGAACAATTGGAGGAAAGCCTGGAATCAACCTTTCGCCTTTAGATATTGTAAAATTCAGCGCAGCCTATGCACGCTGGCTGCAGGCATCTGGCAAAACGGGGACTATCATAATCGGCAGGGATGGCAGAATGAGCGGCGCTATGGTAAATAGCTTATGTTCTAATACATTGCTGGCTTGCGGCTTTGATGTAACCGACCTTGGAGTTACCACCACGCCAACTGTAGAGATCGCGGTGAAAAATGAAAAAGCCGCCGGCGGAATTATCATAACAGCAAGCCATAACCCAAAAGAATGGAATGCTTTAAAACTTCTCAATAGCGATGGGGAATTTTTAAGTGCTGAAGATGGCGCTAAATTGCTGGAAATTGCTGAGGGCGAAGATTTCAATTTTGCAACGGTAGATAAAACAGGTCAATATTTTTTAGATAATTCTTACCTGCAAAAGCACATCGCCGAGGTAATTAATTATCCGCTGGTAGATGTAGCTGCTATAAAAAAAGCAAAATTCAAAATCATTGTTGACGCCATAAACAGCTCGGGCGCTATTTACATTCCAGCTTTGCTTAAAGAGCTTGGTGTAAAAGAAGTAACCGTAATTAATGCAGAAGTAAATGGAAAATTTGATCACAATCCTGAACCATTACCTGAGCATTTAACGACACTAAGTAATGAAGTAAAAAAGAAAAATGCATCGCTGGGTATCGCCGTAGATCCTGATGTGGACAGGCTTTGCTTTGTATGTGAAGATGGCAGCATGTTTGGGGAAGAATATACTTTGGTGGCAGTAGCCGATTATATATTGGGCAACAGAAAAGGCAATACCGTAAGCAACATGTCATCAACCAAAGCGCTTAAAGAAGTGACGCTGCAGCACGGTGGCGAATATTTTCCATCGGCTGTTGGTGAAGTGAATGTGGTAAATAAAATGAAGGAAGTAAACGCCGTAATTGGTGGTGAAGGAAACGGCGGAATCATCGTACCGGATTTTCATTATGGCCGCGATGCATTGATCGGCATTGGATTATTTCTCAGTCACCTTGCACATTCGGGCAAAAGCATTAAGCAGTTCAGGGGTTTGTTTCCTGACTATTTCATTTCAAAAAATAAAATTTCTCTTGAAACAAATGTTGATGTGAAACAAGTTTTTAATAAAATAAAAGACAAGTACAAGAATCATCCGATCAACACCGAAGATGGATTAAAGATCGAGTTCGATAAAGACTGGGTGCACCTTCGAACCAGCAATACAGAGCCCATCATAAGAATTTATTCAGAAAGCAATTTTGAAACTACGGCGGAGAATATTGCAAAGAAGATTATGAAAGATATTCATGAGGCTATTTGATAATGCGCTTTACATAATTCACTGCACACTGCTTCTTAATTTTCTTTTTAATAATTTTGCCTTCCGCTTAACTATTGTATTGCAGGGTGATTGGCTTCATTACAATTTGTTTTACAACAACAATTATGGAAAGAATTTATTTTGACAACGCTGCAACTACTGCCATTGACCCCGAAGTAATGAATGC
>JBBPZF010000752.1:0-2267 GCA_038199105.1 Chitinophagales bacterium
GAAAGATTTTCATCAGTATTTTTTGAATGATCATTAAAAATTGCATCAAGTTTAATTTTGTTCATCGCCGGTTCATCCATGCACTTATATTTTCATTCCTGTTCTATCTATCCTTTTTATTATTTCCATACAGGCCCTGCTATTGTGATATGGGCATTTCCAAATGCCGATCTTATCTTCATCCATCCTTTCGTATTTAGCATTCACACCCCAAAGCCATTCCCCGTTATTTTTATCAAGAATATGATCTTTTACAAACTGCCAGCTTGCTATAGATTTTTTTAAATAATTTTCATCGCCTGTGATTTGCCATACACCGTAAAAGCCAATCATAGCTTCGGCCTGCGGCCACCAGTGCTTTTCTTTTATAAGATGATTTGTGTTTACTTCATACTCGTACCATAAGCCCCCATCGCTGTCAAGGCCTTCTACGGCTGCATTCGCAAGGTTTATAGACAACCCTTTCACTTTTTTCACCAGCGCTTCATCATTAATAATTTCTGCCGCTTCCTGTATCAGCCAGGCGGCTTCAATATCATGCCCATAAGAAAAAAGATCAGAACGGACATTCCATTTTTCATCAAAAAATAAAATTAAATGGTAGTTATTCTTATCAACTATATGATCGAAAAAGACATCTATCAACTCTTCAATTTTTTTCTTCAGTCCCTCATCAGGCCATATCGTGTAGAGATTTGCAAAACCTTCCAGGATATGCAAATGTGTATTCATTGATTTTTTTTCGTTCGCATCTTTGCTGCTCAGCCTTATATCTTCCGGTTCTTTCCAATCTATAGAAAGCGCCTCAATATAACCTCCATATTCGCGGTCGTAACTTTTATCAACAATCGTTTTATACAAACTGATGGCCATCTCTTTGGCATCTTCATTGCCACTGCATTTTGCAAATTCGCTTAAGCCGTACACCGCAAATGACAATGCGTAAAACTGCTTCTTCGTATCGAGCGGCTTGCCTTCAGCATCAACAGACCAATATACACCGCCATTTACCCGGTCAATAAAATAGTCTGAAATATATTGATATGCCCTGGAAGCAATTTGCAGGTAAGCATAGTTGTTAGTAAGCTTATATGCGGCAGAAAACGACCATAATATCCTGCTGTTTAATACAGAACCTTTTGGAGCATCCGGGTAAATTTTATTCTCATTATCAATACGGCCAAAGAAGCCGCCGTTAGCTTCATCAATCGTATTTATTATCCAATAAGAAAGAATACTTTGTAACTCATCCGTTAATTCCTCTTCGAACTTAAGAAGCTGTTTCTTCATGAAATAATAGCACTTTATGTGTTGACTGTGTTTGAAAAATCTTTTGTTACGGACATGCCGGCATTTTCAGCCTTTTCATATTTCTTATTTGCTTGTATAATCCCCATGACGGTATTCACGGAAGCCTCAGATGTAAAGCCATCTTCCGGCGTATTGATCACGTAATCCAATAATTTTTCAATAGTAGAAGTCGCCACATGCATTTTCATATCCGATGAAGCGTAGTAGATAAACACCCTCCCATCTTCGTCTGCGATCCAACCGTTAGAAAACAAAACGTTGGACACATCGCCTATGCGTTCATCTCCTTCGGGCGCCATAAAATATCCGCCGGGTTTATGAATAATTTTAGTGATATCCTGCAGATCGGTCATGAACGTGTACACCACATAACGCAAACCCGCGGCCGTGTTTCTTACGCCATGCGCCAGGTGTAGCCAACCTTTGTCCGTTTTTATAGGCGCCGGGCCAAGGCCATTTTTTGCTTCATATACTGTGTGGTAAACTTTTTTATCAATAACAATTTCCTTATTAATCACTGCATTTTCTATGTCATCACAGACCCCAAACCCGATTCCGCCCCCGGCACCAGCCTCAATAAAACTGTCCTGCGGCCGTGTGTAAAAAGCATATTTTTTATTTACAAATTCGGGGTGCAATACAACATTTCGTTGCTGCGGAGAAGGCGTCTTAAGATTGGGTAAACGGAACCAGCTAACAAGGTCTTTCGTTCTCGCAATTCCGCACTGTGCTATAGCAGCGGATTGATCTCCTTCCTTCGCAGAGGGATCGCGGCTTTCAGTGCAAAAGACTCCATAAATCCATCCATCTTCATGATGGACAAGCCGCATATCATAGATGTTGGTTTCCGGCTCGCCCGTGCCAGGCATCACTATTGGCTGCTTCCAGAAAACAAACTTATCTATTCCATTCTCACTTTCAGCGATAGCAAAAAATGATTTCCTGTCAACTCCCTC
>JBBPZF010000753.1:0-2904 GCA_038199105.1 Chitinophagales bacterium
TATTTTAATTATTTCTGAAATCGAACCATAAAGTTCCCTTTATCGGCCCATCCGGCGGTAAGTTTTTCTAGCCTTGCGGCCCCATAACCTTTGCCGCCTGAAACTGGTACCAATAGAGCTTATTGCATTTAAAAACCCAATACTACCTTCCGGAAAAGGTGGCTCGACATTATTATTTGGGAGAGCATCTTTTCCCCTCGCCGGATGCAGCATTTGCAGGTACATGAATACCGTCAGCAATATGTATCGCTTTACGTATCCGGGATTAGGTTTCGCAACGACAAATATTTCCAGACAAGGCATCATCAATATCACTATCTGTAGGATTGGGGTTTCTCTAAGCAAAAAGGCTGCTGACATGATCTGACCGGACTGGCAGTAACCGCATTGCGGCACATTTACTTCGGCCGATGCTTGTTGCAACGGATGATCCCTATTTACAGACAAGCCTTCAATGGTTACTATTTTGCCTCCGATCGCATGGGAAACAGGAGTAACACAAGAGCGCACTGCCTCGCCGTTCAGGTGTATTCTACAAGCACCGCATTGAGCCATTCCGCAACCGAATTTCGTACCTGTTAGACCGATAATATCTCTGATAACCCAGAGTAAAGGCATCTGTAAAGTGACGTCCAGCTCTGCTCTTTTTTTATTTATAATTAAAACTGGACTGCTGTCAGATACAATAGACATTAAAAGAAATAATTTAAGTATGAAATCAAATCTCGTAAACTTTTACGGCTAATCTCGTCTATTATGAAACGGATGTACAAAAGTGATTAAAAAATGAATGATAGTGCAAACTAACAGCAGTGTAATGTGACTGCAATGATAACAACCACAAAAATCTGTTTCATAATGGTTGCGTTTGTTTATAGTTATTCGGTTTGATGTGAATGGATGCTGCCCAATGTGTTCTGCAAAAATATCTAAATAAAGAACGCAGGGTACTCTAAGCCAATGAACACCGGGTTTATAAGTAAAAACGTACTATGTTTATATTCAAAACTAAAATTATAAACCTATGTAAATCTGTAAATGCCACTTTGTGGTTTAAATTTTAATCATTCAATCAATTTGGACAAATATTAATTTATGAAAAAATCATTTCTAATAAAAAACATATATACAGTAAAGAATCTCTCTTTGATGACATGTGTGATTCTAAGTATGACAATTCTGAGTTGCTCAGACATCGGCAAACCTGAAGAAGGAAATCCAAAAAAGCCGGCACAACCAACCACCAGCACCATCACATTAAAAGTTCAAAAGATCACAGATACTTTGGAGGCGCTCACAGACATGGCTTTCCCGGGAAACGGTGAAATGTGGGTGACAGAACAAGGCGGTAAGATTTGGCCAATCCGGAACGGTAAACTCAATAATACTCCCATAATGGATTTGGGAAGTAAAATGGTCAAACTACACAATGGTTATGAAGAGCGTGGCTTATTGGGTATTACCCTACATCCGGATTTCAAATCCAATAAAAAGTTTTACGTTTTTTACAGCAGGCCAGCTTCATCAAAAACGTTTAATCATACCGGTGTGGTAGCAGAGTATAAACTTCCGGAAGCCGGGCAAGTTAACCCTGACAGTTGCAGGATCATCCTGACTGTGGATGAACCAGACGGCAACCATAACGGTGGCTGTTTAAAATTTGGCCCTGATGGTTACCTCTACATTTCTTTTGGCGATGGTGGCGGCCAGCATGACCAGCATGGAACCATTGGGAACGGGCAGAACCTGAACACGCTGTTAGGAAAAATATTACGGGTGGATGTGAATACAGATGGTACCTACAAAGTTCCTTCAGATAACCCTTTTGTGGGAAAACCAAATGTGAGACCAGAAATATGGGCTTATGGCTTCCGTAATCCTTATCGTTTTTCTTTTGACAAAGTGAGCCAGCAATTGTTTGCCGGTGATGTGGGCCAGGATTTGTGGGAGGAGGTTGACATTGTAAAAAAAGGTGCAAATTATGGTTGGAAAATAGTGGAGGGCACACATTGCCATAATGATGATAATAAACCCGACAGTACTTGCGATATAAAGGGAATAACCATGCCAATAGATGAATATAGCCATAAAATAGGGGTCAGTGTGATGGGTGGCTATGTTTACAATGGAAAAGATATCCCAACACTTAAAAGCAAATATATATTTGCCGATTGGACCGGTCCTGTATTCTACTTGCAAAAAGAAGGCGACAAATGGTCAAGAGACAGTATTAAATTGCAAAATATGCCTGGAAACTTGAAGATAACCGGCATTAATGAAGACCAGGACGGAGAGTTATATCTACTTACTAATCCTGAGACCGGACCAGGAAATAAAAAATGTGGAATCTATAAAATTGTACAGGATTAATTAATAATTGTGTTATACGCCACCAATTGACAGACCCTGCTAATGGACTTTACAGACATTAATCATTGCATTCAAATTTTAAACGAAAGACCAAAGTGGTTATTTCAGAAGGACAATATTGCTGAAAAGTTACAATGCTTTGACACAATTCAAAACGTAGGGACACCAAGTACGATATATTCTCTATTCGGATTTCTAAAAAGCGACAACGCATTAATAAAAGAAAAATCTGCTGAAACAATTCTGCATCTTTTCAGCAAACTAAAATCTCAAAATGATTATGCTGATAGTTTAAAACATTTGAATATTGATAAAAGTGATTTGGATTTATACCGGCTTGACTTTGACGAAAATAAATACCTTCAACTCTTAGGTATCGCAAGTTTAAACAATAACGGTTATGTTAGGGAAAAAGCAGTAAAAGAACTTGCAAGACTAAAAAATGCAGATGGTTTAAAATTTATTTTATTAAGACTTAGTGATTGGGTTTTGGATAATTAATATTTTGATGTGCTATGAGTAATAGCGAGCTAA
>JBBPZF010000754.1:0-5330 GCA_038199105.1 Chitinophagales bacterium
AGAATTTTCCTTTTGCCTGTAAATTTTATTGAGCTCAATTAAGAGTGGCATTTGTTCTTTGATAACATTGCTGTCAAAAAAGAATTCGGAAGAATAATATTCCTGCAAAATATTCCATTCGTGTCGTTGTGCCACGGGAGGCAATTGATGCAAATCTCCAATACATAAAAGCTGAACACCGCCGAAAGGAATATCATGCCTCCTTCTAACAGATTTTAAAATTGTATCTATTGCGTCCATGGTGTCGCAACGCACCATGCTTATTTCATCAATTACCAGCAGCTCCACTTTGCGAAGCAATTGCTGGCGTTGTTTATTAAACCTGATCTTTGCCAGGAGTTCATCTTTATTATTTTTTGTTGGCAAAAAGGGATGAAAAGGTAACTGAAATAAACTATGCAAGGTAACGCCACCGGCGTTTATAGCGGCTACTCCTGTTGGCGCAGCCACGACAATATTTTTAGAACAATTCTCTTTTAAATATTTTAAGAAGGTGGTCTTGCCTGTTCCGGCCTTTCCTGTGAGAAAAATATTTTCACTTGTTTCTGTAACAAACCTGTATGCAAGGTCAAAGATTTCATTGCGTTCTATGGAGTTTATGTTTTGCATTTTTAGCCCCTGATTAAAAGTTAGCCACGAATTACTCTAATTAACACGAATAAGGAAATTAAAGAATTAATTTCTGTATTCAAAAAGGCTTTTTAGAATTAATTATCAACCCGTATCTAATACGCTTAAATAATTCGTGTAAATTGATGTAATTCGTGGCTAGAAAATTAAAAAATTAGTCTTTTATACTCAAGCGAAGATTTTCCGAAGTTAATTATTATACCAAGTTTACATCCGGAAGCTTTTAAATAATTTAAAGTTTGAGTAACGTACTCATTTGATAATCCTTCTTTGGTTGACTTTATTTCCAGGATTATTTTTTCCATTACAAAAAAATCTGAATGAAAACTTCGTGCTAAACGATGACCTTTATAATTAATTTGAAATTCCTTTTCTCTTTCATACGACACGTGGTTATCCAGAAATTCAATCTCTAATGCATCTTTATAAACTATTTCAAGAAACCCATGCCCCAGGACTCTGTGTACTTCCATGCAAAGACCCACGATTTCATATACTTCGCTTTTATAAATAATATTTTCCATCCTGCTTAAATTAATTTGTAAGAAAAGAGCCACGAATTACTCCAATTTACACGAAAAGAAACATTTCCTTTCAACGAAAAAATTCGTGAAAATTCGTGCAATTCGTGGCTAAAAACTAAGCCGCAGGCTTAGAACCCAGCAACAATAATTCGTGCACCTGTATTTCGGTATTATACCGTTTGTTGCCGTCTTTATCAGTGTAATTATTATTCATCAGTTTTTCTTCAATGGCAACCTCAGTGCCTTTTGCTAAATACTTTTCGGCAATATCTGCAATTTTGCCCCAGGCGATTAAATTGTGCCATTGTGTTTCAGTAATTTTTTCGCCCTTGGAATTACGATAGCTTTCATTGGTAGCTATTGAAAAGCGTACGAGTTTTTTACCGTTTTCTGTGTTGCGTACTTCAGGTGCGTTACCTAAATTTCCGATCAATTGAACTTTGTTTTTTAGAGCATTCATGACTTTGAGTTTTGTGCCTGCCGTTATCGGGCAAAGCTGTTTTAAAATTTTTTATTTCAGTTGATGATCAAATTTGCTTTGTTTCATCAACACCACAAAGATGCAAATGCTCAAAAAAGTTACTCGTATTTTAATCGTTTATAGTTGGATATAACCGTTTGTAAACGGTTGTAAATGAAAAGTATTTAACGTACCTTACTCTGCAAATCAATAGCAGCAAGCATGACAGCGGAAACAAAACTTTGCCTTACCTGTTCAAAACCAATCAAGGGACGAACTGATAAAAAATTTTGTGATGACTACTGCCGGAACAATTTTAATAATCAATTAAAATCGAATACGATCAATCTTGTTAGAAACATCAATAACGCATTGGGGAAAAACAGGAGAATTTTAGAATCATTGTTTCGGGGTAATGATGAGATTGCCAAAACCACTAAAGATAAACTACTGCAAAAGGGATTCCAGTTTAAATACTTTACCAACACTTATACTAATAAGAAAGGAAATGTTTATTTCTTTTGTTATGATCTTGGTTATCTGCTTTTAGAAAATGATTGGTATTTATTGGTGAAAAGGAAAGACGAATGAGGCCTCCCTGCCCTCCTCCTTAGGAGTCCCTTGGACAGAGGAGGGTTCTGCATGACTTATAAATATGACTTATAAAAAAAACCGCTTCAATAATTGAAACGGTTTTCATTTTGTCATTCAAATCTTTTTATGAAATTTTCTCTACCTGCATATAACTCAATTCCACCGGAGTTGCGCGACCAAAGATTTTCACTTGCACCTTAAGCTTTTTCTTTTCATCAGTTACTTCTTCAATTACACCGTTAAAGTCATTAAACGGACCGTCAATAATTTTAATGGTTTCTCCAACAATAAATGGCTCGCTCATTGTCATTCCACCGGCATCGGCCATTTCATCTACTTTGCCAAGCATTTTATTTACTTCTGCTTTTCTCAGGCTAATAATGTTTCCCTTAGATCCCTTCCCATCAGTCAGGAAATGCATTACATTCGTAACATTACTAAGATGCTGAACAATTTCATCCGTTAATTTTCCGTCTAATACTTCAATCATCACATAGCCAGGATAAAAATTCCTCTCCCGCATCACCTTCTTACCGTTCTGCACCTTGTAAACTTTTTCTACAGGCAAAAAAATCTGAAGAATCAGTTTATCCCACCCATTGCGCACGATATCCTTATCAAGATATTCCTTAATCTTACGTTCTTTACCGCTTACTACACGGAGAACATACCAACGGGTATCTTTTTCAGGCCCTGGTTGCGCATCGTCAACAGCTGTGTCTTGCTTTATATCTTCGTCTGTATTTTGAGTATCTGTCATAGTTATTTAAATAAAGAATATACAAATTTCAAAATACCATTTATTCCAAAATCCATTAACGCAACGATGGCAGTAATAATAATGGTTGCTGCCAATACGATCATAGTAGATTGTTGCAGTTGTTCCCAATTTGGCCAGGTTACTTTCTGCACTAATTCTTTGTATGAATCCCTGACAAATAATGATATCTTATTCATTGTCTTAAATTAAACTCTTTTCATTTAAAAATAACACGCATTTAAAAATACGCAATCTCTTTGCACGGGCACAAGGATTCGAACCCTGATCAAAGGTTTTGGAGACCTCTATTCTACCATTGAACTATGCCCGTAAGGCCTCCCCAACCCCTCCAGAGGAGGGGCTTACGAGAGTATTATTTAAAGAACTTGTTTAAAAAGCAAAGTACCTAAGCTTGCCGCCTAAGTACTTTGCAAAGTTATCAAAAAGCTTCCGCAAAGTCCTCCCTTCGGGAGGATTTAGGTTGACTCTTACTTTATGATCTCCGTAACCTGTCCCGCACCAACGGTACGTCCACCTTCACGAATTGCAAATTTCAAACCTTTTTCCATTGCAATTGGCTGAATCAATTTTACAGTAAGACTGGTATTATCACCTGGCATTACCATTTCTGTTCCTGCAGGTAATTCTACTTCTCCAGTTACGTCTGTTGTTCTGAAATAGAACTGGGGACGATATTTTTGGAAGAAGGGAGTATGACGTCCACCTTCCTCTTTGCTTAACACATATACTTCACCTTTGAACTCAGTGTGAGGAGTGATTGATCCGGGCTTACAAAGAACCATACCACGACGGATCTGTGTTTTTTCAATACCACGAAGTAATAATCCAGCGTTATCCCCTGCTTCACCTTGATCAAGTAATTTCTTGAACATTTCAACACCTGTAACCGTAGAGGTCAATGGCTTTTCCATCAAACCTACAATTTCAATAGCCTCACCTACTTTAATGCGGCCTCTTTCAATACGACCTGTAGCAACAGTACCACGGCCTGTGATTGAGAATACATCCTCAACACTCATAAGGAATGGTTGATCAACCGGCCTTGGAGGTAACGGAATATAAGAATCAACTGCATCCATAAGTTCATCAATTCCTGCTACCCATTTATCGTCACCAGCTAAAGCGCCAGTAGCAGAACCTTTGATGATGGGAGTGTTATCGCCGTCAAAACCGTTTTTAGTTAAAAGCTCCCGAATCTCCATTTCCACAAGCTCTATCAATTCAGGATCATCTACCAGATCAACCTTATTCATAAACACAACCATACGAGGGACACCTACCTGGCGTGCAAGCAGGATATGCTCTCTCGTTTGAGGCATAGGCCCGTCAGTCGCAGCAACTACTAATATTGCTCCATCCATTTGTGCAGCACCTGTGATCATATTCTTTACATAATCCGCGTGACCGGGACAATCTACGTGTGCATAGTGACGTGCAACGGTAGCATATTCCACGTGAGCTGTATTAATTGTAATACCCCTTTCTTTTTCTTCCGGAGCACCATCAATATCATCATAATTTCTTTTCTCCGCCAAACCTTTTTTAGACAAAATATCGGTTATAGCGGCTGTTAGCGTTGTTTTACCATGATCCACGTGACCAATAGTACCAACGTTAACGTGGGGTTTATCCCTTTTAAAATTCTCTTTTGCCATTTTATTTGTGTTTTAATATTTGATTTTAAAAATTTTATGTTGTCTTAGTATCTAATAACTAAGCAAATTATTTTTTGAGCTGTTGATGAGAATTGAACTCACGACCTCTTCCTTACCAAGGAAGTGCTCTACCCCTGAGCTACAACAGCTTGTTAAGTCATTGAAGCCAGTGGTCATTAAGTCAATAAGAGATTTATGACCCATTGACTAACGTCTTATTGACCAATTCAGAGCGGAAGACGAGCCTCGAACTCGCGACCTATAGCTTGGAAGGCTATCGCTCTACCAATTGAGCTACTTCCGCTTATTAAATTTGAAAATTTGAAAATTTACAAATTTGAAAATGAAAAGAACTGACATTAATTACGCAATTTTCACATTTAGAAATTTGCTAATTAAACCCGTGGGCAGTGGTGGATTCGAACCACCGAAGTCGAAGACAGCGGATTTACAGTCCGCTCCATTTGGCCACTCTGGTAACTGCCCCCATTCCAATTGGCAATTGGCAATTTTGTTTTATTGCTTATTGCCTATTTAACTGAGCCAGTGGAGGGATTCGAACCCCCGACCAGCTGATTACAAATCAGCTGCTCTGACCAACTGAGCTACACTGGCAATTTGCCTCTGATACAGTCTTGCAATGAACTTCCCTTGAAACATACCTCTGGAGGTTATTTTTTGGGAAG
>JBBPZF010000755.1:0-4600 GCA_038199105.1 Chitinophagales bacterium
AAAGCCCCAATAAAGAAAAACAAGAATTGAATAAATGGTCAGCAGCATAATTGGGCTACAATTTACTTGTTTCCACTTTGCATTGTATGCAATGTTTAAGGAATGGGCAAAGCTTAATAAGCAGAATAGCTGGCAGAAAACTTTATCTTGCTTTTTAAACCGGTATGGCGTTAACAATATTTCGTTGGAATATTTTATAACACGATTTTTGTGATTCTGATTTTTAATTACATGCATGGATAAAAGTGAAAAAATAATTATTGCAATCGCTTTGGTTGTAATGGCAGGCGCAGGTGCATTAAACTATACGCATGCGAACACGCTGCTTTCATTTATAGCGAGCGCAGCGGCCCTTGCACTATTGGCCAAAATTGTCGGAGATGCTACAGAGCAATTGGGTAGCAGGTTTGGGCCCGCAGTTACGGGTATATTACAATCGGCTCTTGGCAACCTGCCCGAATTATTCGTGTGCATATTTGCATTGAGGGCAGGGTTAGACAAAGTGGTGCAGGCAGCCCTAATAGGTTCAATACTTGGCAATTCGCTATTGGTTCTTGGCTTAGCCATTTTTGTGGGAGGATTGAAAAACGGTACGCAGCGCTTCCAATCTGAACCGCCGCGTATGATGGCCACTTTAATGATACTCGCATTTGCCGGGCTTGCCATACCTACCGTTACCGACATGTTTCATACTTCTGCGGATGCACACCTTAATACCCTCGATATCTTTCTCGCGACTGTGTTGCTTATCATTTTTATAGCTAGCGTTATCTTTTCGCTGAAGGGAGATAAGGCTCTCGTATCGCCTAAACCGGCTGATGGAAAACATCCTGCGAGATGGTCATTAACTCTTACAATAGTGGTGCTTGCGGGTGCAGGCGTAGGTGCTGGTTTCGTATCTGACTGGTTTGTGATTGCATTACAGCCCGCAATGAAATCACTCGGCATCAACGATGTATTTGCCGGTCTCGTAATAGTGGCCATTGCAGGAAATGCAATTGAGAATGTAGTCGGCATTCAACTTGCTTACCGCAACCAGGCAGATTACGCTATTAGCGTGATTATGAACAGCACGCTGCAGGTAGCGCTGGGATTGTTTCCGCTATTGGTACTCCTATCTTTCGTGCTGGGTGGCTCTGTGCTGACGTTCGTCTTAAGCCCTATGTTGCTCGTGTGCCTTGCGCTTGGTGTAATAGTAAGCGCCTTCGTCGTCTTCGACGGAGAGTCTATCTGGCTGGAAGGGGTGGCATTGATAGGTCTTTATTTATTAATAGCGGCAGCCTTCTGGTGGGGCTAATAAAAAGCGGCTATGCGTGGCTGATAGTTATCTAAAAATATAAACTGTCCGCTTAGCTTTTACACTTCACGTCCCTCTCCTTTTTGGAGAGGGGTTGGGGTGAGGTTTTGGAATTCCAAACTTTTTACCTTATATTATATACATGCTTTACAAGCGGTTAACAATTTTTCTTAACAATTAAACTTTTTAAAAACACATGAACACAGGAACAAATAATAACAACGGAAACAACAGTAATACCAACATATCTCTCGCAGATTCGAAGCTGAATGAATTTTTTAAGCTCCAGTTACAAGATATTCTATGGGCTGAGAAAAAGCTCGTAAAAACTTTACCGAAGATGGAAGAAGCTGCAACCACACAGGAATTAAAGAATGCTTTCTCTTCGCATCTTAAAGAAACCAAAACGCAAATACAAAGACTTGAAAAAGTTTTCGGTATGATAGGTGAAGATGTAAATGCTACTAAATGCCCTGCTATGGCAGGTATTGTAGATGAAGGCGAGGAGATCATTGATGAAACAGATAAGAACTCTGCACAGAGAGATGTAGGGCTTATTTTCGCCGGACAGAAAGCAGAGCATTATGAAATAGCTACATACGGCGGGCTGGTAAGGCTTGCTAAAACTTTAGGCTATGATGATGCAGCTAAACTGTTGCATGAAACTTTACAGGAAGAAAAAAACGCGGATGAAACTTTAACACGCATTGCAGAAAAGAACGTGAATAAAAAAGCCAGCCGCGAGCCTGTAGAAGCTTAAACCTCTCACATAATCTACCCTATTTCAAAAGCCGTTTGCGAAAGTGAATGGCTTTTTTATTGAGAGATCCTGGATAGAATTGACCTTCATGCGACATCCAAACTTTTTCTGGCTTTAGCCGTCTGACGGCTATCGCCGTACCGACGGCTAAAACCACTTGTTCCTTACTTTATCCCACGTAGTAACGCCAATTTTAAATTGTACAGGATTACTGAATTTGTTAGCGGCAGAACCAACTACGTACACACCAAGCTTAAATTTACTCAAAGGATTAAAAGGCCATTTAAACACCCGTTCTATGCCTGCAAATGTTTCTCCATAGCGAAGGTTACGCTCTGAAGCAATTAAAAATCCTGCGCCAGCTACTTCATGTAATTGCAACTTTCGCAACAGTGGAATTTTGCTTATGATGGCTCCATTAAAATCATGTACATAATGCGCTTCATAAAAGCGTTTGAATACAGGAAAGGTAGAATCTAATGCCTGGAAGGCCTCGTTAGGATTTAAAAATAATAATGGATCGCCTCTTCGTTGAAACTTATAATCCACCAGCCGCAGATCGTTGCGGCTGAGAAAAGAGCCCGTCCTGATGGTGTACCTGGAAACTCCTGCCAGCCCAAGTTTTATCTCCTGCTCCATTCCTGTTTCGAGATAATCAAAGTTTACCTCACTACCAAGCATACCCGGAATCCCTTTGCGCCAGGAGATATAAAATGTAGGCCATTTCGAACCGAGAATAATTTTTTCTTTTGGCTCGCGGATGTAGCGCTGGTGCGGTGTGTATTGAAGCCTTACCTGCCCGTATAAGGCATTATAAGGTTTAAAATAGATAGCCTGGTTATTGTCCAGTATGTCGCCAAATAAACTATCAATATCTGAATTGGTTTTATAATCGCTTAGTGATCTTCGCAAAGCAATATTTGCATCAGTAAATAAATACAAGCCATTCACAATTTCAAAATTGTGGCCCACACCGATGTTATTATTCAGGTAAACATTGCTTCGCTTCAGCAAGTTGATCCACGCATCACCCTGGAAAATAAATTGAAAATTCCTTTCGATCGTTACCGTATAATAGCTGCGTTTAATTGGATTATATAATTTGGCAAACCTGATACTGCCATTCACATCATGATTGCGAATGCCGTAACTGATATTAGTCCATAAGGCAATATTTTGTTTGGATGAATACCCTTTATTATACATAAAAGATAGTGATATGCGGCTGCCGCCAAACTGTATTGGTTGGTAGAAAGAGATCAGTGGCGGAACGAACCATCTTCTCTCCTTTTCATGGTCATTAAATATTTGTCCGCGAAACAAAACATTCTTAAGTGTGATCTTATTGATCACCTTATCCATGGAATCCAGGTAACTTTTTGTGTGCGTAGCTGTGTAGATGCTATCCTTATACCTCACGAAGCGAAGCTCTTTTTGCGTAAGTGGTTCGGTGCGGGTGGTTTGCCAAAAAGTACTATCTCTTTCGTAGGCAGCCTGTGCTGTGGCACTTATTTCTGCTCCAAAATATTTGCCGGCAAACGTTTTATTCAATTCATAATCTTTATAAGAAACAGTTGTATGCCCGGACACTTTCTTTTTACCAGCCTTTGACATATAGGCAAACCGCTGCCTAACGATCATCCATGCACGATTATTTATGAGACCATAATCCTGGGCCACTTCAAATACATCGTACTCAGGCAGATGATATTTTGGAAAACTAAATTGTGTATGTAATATCACCCAGGAACTATCCGCGATGGTTACTTCGCCCTCCACTGTTGCATTGCTTAGCTGGCGCGGTTTTACACTGATGATAAAGATCTTTTTACCGCCTTCAGTTTTTATCGCCAGGGTTTTAAATTTATAGGCCAGCAGGCCACTATAACTTATGGGAGAAAGAATAGGCACACACCCGTAAGAAGCATTATATTACAAGCCACTCACGATAAAACGGAACACAAAATATTTCTTTTTTATGCCAACAAAACGCCTAAAGACGCTGCTTATCTTGATGAATTAACAAAGGCACAAACTGTAAATGCCAACTATAAATTTATTGCATCAATGACAGATGAAGAAGGTTCTAAAGACTGGAAAGGCGAAAAAGGGTTTTTTACAAAGAGATGTTGCAAAAGTATATTGGCGACCTCACACTGCCGGTTTATTATATTGCCGGGCCCGGGTCCATGATGAGTTCTATTCGAAAAACGCTTAGCGAATCTGGGCATTAATGATGATAACATCCGCACAGAAGAATTTACAGGTTACAAATAAATTGTAAAAGAAATCTGAGAAACTTTGGCTGCGTTGTCCAACCCTTTGTTTAATAAATTACTTTTTACGGGTCAATGCTTTCCCATAGTGATGTACTATTGCAGGTTCACCCGGATGGTGATCATGCTGCTCAATTGAATACTCGGTGTTATCTGCATTGGTTCCTTTCTTGAATATATCCTTTACAGTTCCATGCCCAATTGCGCTACGGTAATGATAGGTAACTTCGGTACCCGGCGGAATTGTTTCAAATTCCTTCTTTGTTG
>JBBPZF010000756.1:0-2202 GCA_038199105.1 Chitinophagales bacterium
TGGACGAACACACGCATGCCTTATTTTACCAATGGTATTGAACTCAATAATTTTGATAATGTTGTCATTTCAAATTTTACAGGTGATGCATCTCCCATAAATCCTAAAGCTCACAGAATTTATGCAAAAGATGGAAAAGGATTGCAGATAGAAAATAAAAGAAATGTGCTGAAAGAGAATGTGCAATAAATAAAGCTTCTAAATAGAATTTGGAAAATAATTTGTCGTGATTAAATAGTTTAATGAAACGTTTTTTTTGGTATTCAGGTGCACTGATATTGTTCGTTACTTTATCCTGTATGTTCAGGCAAAAGAAAAAGAACATCTTATTTTTTGGTGCTTCGATTACTAAAAGAGGTACCGAAACCAATGGGTATATTACGAAGCTGCAACAGATGCTTGATTCCAATAATTTAATTGCAAATTACAAATTGGTGGCAGCCGGCATTAATGGTAATAAATAAATGATCTGTATGTAAGGATAGATAATGATGTGCTGGCCAAAAATCCATACATCGTTTTTATATGGATAGGCGTGAATGACGTATGGCATAAACTTCAGGGCACCGGGACTGAAACCGGTAAATTTGAAAATATTTATGAGGCTGTGATAAAGAGATTTCAAGCGCAAAATATAAAAGTGATTTTGGTGACGCCGGCTCTTATTGGTGAAAAAAGAGACAACACAAATAAGCAGGATGCTGATCTTGACCGCTATGCAGAGATGATAAGGCAAATGAGCAGCCAATATGATTGTAGGCTCGTGGATATAAGAAAAGATTTTGTTGAATATGAAAACAAGAATAACCGGGACAATAAAAATTCAGGTATTCTCACTTTAGATGGGGTACATTTATCGGCGAAAGGAAATCAATTGGCAGCTGAAAAAATGATGGAAGTATTGGAGCCAATTTTAAAATCAACAATATCGAATTAACACCACTTGCAAACACATAAAACACACATATGACTACACGACGTTCTTTTCTTAAAGCCACCACCGTTCTTTCTGCAGGCATGCTGTTAACAAGATCATCAGGATGCAATGCTAAAAATTCTCTTATAGGTCTCCAGCTTTATACAGTAAGAGATGCAATGGATAAAGATCCCACCGGCACATTAGCAAAAGTTGCACAGATTGGCTATAACTCTGTGGAACTTGCCACCTACACAGGAACAGAAAAATTCTATGGCATGTCTCCAACTGAATTTGCCGTAGCCCTGAAGCAAAATGGATTAGTGGCGCCAAGCGGCCACTACAGGCTCGGCGAAGAAAAGCCAAAAGGCGAAGTGCAGCAGGGAACAATACTGCACGATTGGGATAAGGCCGTGGATGATGCAGCAGCCCTCGGTTTAAAATATATGGTGTGTGCCTTTCTTGCCGAAGAAGAACGCGGTAATCTCGATCACTATAAAAAAGTGGCAGAGCAACTGAATACTGCCGGCGAAAGATGTAAAAAAGCGGGCATTCAATTGTGTTATCACAATCATGATTTTGAATTTATAAAGCAGGGCGATCAATATCCTTACGATATATTATTATCCACTGATAAGGATTTGGTAAAGATGGAAATTGATTTGTATTGGGTTACAAAAGCCGGCCACGACCCTATAAAACTTTTTAATGAACATCCGGGGAGGTTTCCGCTTTGGCATGTGAAGGATATGGACAATACTGCTAAAAAAGATTTTACTGAAGTGGGTAATGGCATCATAGATTTCAAAAAAATATTTGAGCATAAAAACAAAGCCGGCATGAAATACTTTTTTGTAGAGCAGGATAAAACACCCGGTTCTCCCTTTGATAGCATTCCAAAAAGTATTGCTTATATAAAGAAGAATCTCGTATAGATTTTTTTTCGATTGTCTGGCTAAAAACTTTAATGTAATGAAACCAACGCTGCCATTAAGTTTCATGGCCCTCTCCTTCGGAGAGAGCCCCTCCCGATTGATCGGGAGGTTGGGGTGAGGCTTGACTCTGGCAGTTAATTAAAAAAAAGAAAAACAAAAAATTATGAATTGTAAATATCCCTTTCTCCTTCTTCTGCTGGCGGCCGCATCTTTTGCATATAGTGCGCCGGTAAAAAAAGATTTTTATCAAATAAAAGTATATCATTTAAAAAGCAATGAACAGGTTGCGATGACGGACCAGTTCTTAAAAAATGTTTATCTGCCTGCCCTGCACCGTGCAGGAATTAAAAA
>JBBPZF010000757.1:0-3955 GCA_038199105.1 Chitinophagales bacterium
CAGTATTTATTATCAGCAATAAATTTGTCACCCGTAGCTTGTGTCGTTGATGGATATGGAAACATATTCCAATTTAATGGCAAATCTGTTGTACTAAGCTTTGTTGATGATACGTCGTCAGGGATAAAAATTGTTATCATCATGTAGTCACCTGGCAGAGTTGCTAAGGTAAAATGTACCGCGATCTCTGCCATTGCCAAAGACCTGTTTAAAGCGGTATATATAATTTCAACTCCAACTGAGTTCCACCTTGCTCCTTTTAGTGCAGCTCCTTTACCAGATAGTGAACTTGCAAACTTCTCACGCGACAATCTGTAAACTTCCATGTTATGCTAAATATCCCGTGGTTAATTCGTGTCAATTCCCCGATCACCAGTTCCTTCCCATAAGAATCACTTAGTAATTCCACTGGCAGGAAAGATGACCAAAGTTACCATGCGTTCAAGTGAGTGTCCGTAAGGACTCCTTTGGAGACACAACTGGGTTGCCATGAAGACTATCGCTGGCTACCAAATATAAATTCCGGTTAACCGTTCTATAAAGGCATTTAAGAACACTCCCTTTCAAACTAAAATTTCTTAAATGTATTTTTGCAGATAAATAAAAGAATTATGGAATTTAAACTTACTGAAGAACAATTGATGATACGACAGGCTGCACGCGACTTTGCCATAAATGAATGTCTTCCCGGAGTGATCGAAAGAGATGAGCAACAAAAATTTCCCCATGAACAAGTTATGAAGCTTGCCGATCTTGGATTTATGGGAATGATGATAAGCCCGGATTATGGTGGTTCCGGACTTGATGCTATAAGCTATGTAATTGCTATAGAAGAGATAAGTAAAATTGACGCAAGTACCAGTGTATGCATGAGCGTTAATAACAGTTTAGTTTGTTTTGGAATAGAAGCTTTTGGAACAGAAGATCAAAAGAAAAAATATTTGACACCATTGGCACAGGGGAAAAAAGATGGTGAGTTATATATCGGCGCTTTTTTACTAAGTGAGCCGGAAGCCGGTAGCGACGCTACTTCGCAAAGAACTACTGCTGAGGAAAAAGATGATCACTATTTACTCAACGGCGTAAAAAACTGGATCACGAATGGCAACTCCGCTTCCTGCTATCTGGTGTTTGCACAAACGGATCTCAACAAAGGAAGCCGTGGCATTAATGTTTTTATAGTTGAAAAAAACTGGCCGGGTGTGACAGTTGGCGCAAAAGAAAATAAGCTGGGCATACGCGGAAGCGATACGCACAGCATTTCATTTACTGATGTAAAAGTTCCTACAGAAAACAGGATTGGCGCAGATGGCTTCGGCTTTAAGTTTGCGATGATGACACTTTCCGGAGGCCGTATTGGTATTGCCTCTCAGGCTTTGGGGCTTGCTTCGGGTGCCTTTGAAAGATCTGTTGCTTATTCCAAAGAAAGAAAAGCATTTGGTAAAGAAATAAGCCAGCACCAGATCATTCAGTTTAAGCTCGCGGACATGGCTACACGAATTGAAGCTGCAAGGCTTTTATGTTTCAGGGCAGCCTGGCAAAAAGATAAGGGCGAAGACTATACGGAAAGTGCTGCTATGGCAAAAGTATTTTCCAGCGAAACTGCTATGTGGGCAACTACAGAAGCAGTGCAAATACACGGCGGCTACGGATTTGTAAAGGAATACCATGTAGAAAGAATGATGCGTGATGCCAAGATCACCCAGATATATGAAGGCACCAGCGAGATACAAAGAATCGTGATAAGCAGGGGAATTTTGAGATGATTTTTTTATTACACTAATTATATCGAATTACACGAATTATTACATGGCAGCAAATTCAGCATTTTACAAAAAAATTAATGGCGAATTAAAAGATAAAAACGTAACTATCATTGCCGTTTCAAAAACCAAACCTGCAGAAGAAATAAAAGAGCTATACGATTTGGGGCAGAAAGACTTTGGCGAAAATTATGTACAGGAATTAACTGAAAAGTACGATCTGCTTTCCAAAGATATTCATTGGCATTTTATCGGTCATCTTCAAACCAATAAAGTAAAATACATTGCCCCATTTGTATCACTCATCCAAAGTGTGGATAGCTTTAAATTATTAAGAGAAATAAATAAGGAGGCAAAAAAAAATAATCGTGTCATTAATTGCTTGCTACAGGTGCATATTGCAAAAGAGGAAACAAAATTTGGGTTGGATAAAGACGAATTAGATGAGATAGTCAAGTCTGTGAATCAAAAAGAAAATGATTTAAAAAATGTATTTATAGATGGCCTTATGGGAATGGCTTCGTTCACTGATAAGGCTGGAATAGTAATGTAAGAATTTCAATCTCTGAAAAATTTATTTGATAAATACTCCTCAACACAAAACGAAAACTGCCATTTGAAAACTCTCTCAATGGGTATGAGCGCAGATTATAAAATGGCCATTGAGGAAGGAAGCACTATGGTTAGAATTGGGAGTTTACTTTTTGGAAAAAGAAATGCCTGACAGGGCAAGCAAAAGTATTTTGAATTAAAAATCAATCTGCTGTGTTTTAAACCAGGTAATTTGTCTTTTAGCAAAATGCCGTGTGTTCTTTTTGATCTTTTCAATCGCTTCATGCTGCGAAATTTTTCCATCCATATATTCGAACAATTCCTTGTAACCCACTGTTTGCAATGCATTCAAGTGCCTGAAGGGATATAAATCTTCTGCCTCTTTCAATAATCCCTGCTGCATCATATCATCTACTCTCTTGTTTATTCGTTCGTATAAATCTTTTCTTGGCATCTCAAGATTGATCATTTTTATTTTAAACTCTCTTTCTGTTTTCGTACCTGATTGAAAATCCAAAATAGAATTGCCGGTTGATAATTTTACCTCCAATGCCCGCATAAGCCGCTGCGGGTTTGCTATTTCGCCGGAGGAAAAATATGCAGGATCTTTTTCCTTAATTTCTTCCTGGAGCCATTGCAGGCCTTTTATTTTATAAGCTTCAACAATTTCTTTTCGCAGCGTGTTATTTACTTCCGGCACATCATCGATACCTTGGCAAAAGGCTCTTATATAGAGGCCCGTACCACCTGCCATTACTGCAAAGTCATTTGCTTCGAAAATTTTATTGACTGCGTTTAGAGCATACTGCTCAAACAGTTTCACATTTACTTCATCGTGTATGGAATGCGAATTAATAAAATAATGATGAACAGAATTTAATTCTTCCTCCGAAGGTTTTGCTACGCCTATATTCAATTCCCTGTAGCACTGGCGGCTATCAGCGGATATAATTTGCGTATTATATTTTTTAGCGAGATCAATAGCATAAGAAGTTTTGCCAACTGCTGTGGCGCCGCATACAATAAAGCAGGTTTTATTTTTCATTTAAAATCGAAAATAGAACACAGCGAAGAAATATATTAAAGGGTTGATACATCCTTGAAAGGATTTTAAATTTCTTCTGGAGTTGATTCTTCGGTATCTTCTTCAGCAGCGTCATCTTCGTCTGCGGCTTCACCTTCTTCGCCATAACCTTCAGGAAGCACAAGGGTGTTAATGTCATATTTTTCTTCTATCTCAGCAAGTTTTTCATTGATAAGGCCTTTAGTACCATACTGGCTCGGGCCAATACCTTCATTACGTATACAGGCAGGATAAGATTGCTTAATATCTTCCTCTTTATTCACATTAATAAGCTCAACCCGGAATGTCCAGGTTTTATGAAAGTCATATACATAAATAAATTTCTGATTGGGATCATGAATTTGTATACCGACCGGCGCTTCTTTCATCAGCAAAGGTTCTACCTTATATTGCTTATCATATTTTTCCAGGGTGATTTCTTTACCGCGCTGCCAGCTGTCGTTACTGCGATAAAATGTAGCACTATGTTTAGTATCAAACTCAAAAGATTTTAAGATCACATTGTGCAGGTCAAAAAATGTTTGTGTATGCTTCATAACAATATCCCTGTACACGC
>JBBPZF010000758.1:0-2966 GCA_038199105.1 Chitinophagales bacterium
ATTGAAAACACCGCTAACTATCGCTAAAGCTTACATAGACCTGCTGCAGATGAATTTACAAAAACCAGTAAGGAAGACTTTAAGTATGCACAAAAAGCCGCTGAGTCTATAGACAGGTTAAACAATTGGCCTCGACATTACGGAATTTGATTTTAATGAAATGATTTCTACTGCGATAGAAGGAATACAATTTGCTTCGCCCAACCATACAATACACAGGTCCGGGAAAATAAAACAATTGGTAAAAGGGGATAAAGAAAGATTGCAACAGGTAGTTATCAATTTGTTGTCAAACGCTGTTAAGTATTCACCGAACGCCAATGTAGTTGATATACACATGGAAGAGAAAAACGGAGAGGTAACGGTTTCAATAAAAGACAAAGGAATTGGTATTAGTAAGGAAAATGTAGGGAAAATATTTGAGCGATATTACCGCGAAGAAGAAAGAGCAACCCATTTCCAGGGGCTGGGAATCGGACTCTATATTTCTTATGAAATTGTTCAGCGCCACAATGGCACACTGTGGGCGGAAAGTAAGCTTCACAAGGGCAGCACGTTTTATTTTAAAGTGCCAATAAATTATGAAACGCAAAAGTTATGAAGAAATGTATTTTAATATTTGATGATGACCCGGAAATATTAATGGTGACTAAAATAATTTTAGAGCAGGAGAGTTACCGTGTAGAAACGAGGGTTTGCTGCGATGATGTTATTAAAGATATTGCAGAAGTGAATCCCGATTTGATTTTAATGGATCTGCGGATTCCAAAAATAGGTGGAGAGCAAGCAACAAAACTGGTAAAGAATAAAAGCACGACTAAGCATATTCCTATAATTATTTTTTCGGCCAATACAGAGATTGAGCAGGTAAGTGAAAGAGCAAATGCAGATGGGTTTTTAAAGAAGCCATTTGATGTCAATGAGCTTCTGAATATAGTTGCCATCAATACTACCCAGGCGAATGTATAAGAATTATTACCTGCATCTAATTTAAAATCCTACCGTGCTTTCACTACCGTATAAAGACTTTTTTTGCATGTATTAGTCAGCTGCGAATCCTCTTTTACATGGGTTACAGGCATTTGCAAAATATAAGTTTTGATTTTACCTATCCCGAAGGACATGGAAAGTTGGACAACCGTTAGAAAAAATTTGCATTATTGGCCAAAGTGCAACAGGAAAGAAAAGCGTTTTGAAATTGATAAAAGAATCTGTCTATAAATTAAATGAGGCAAGAATACCTGAAAATAAAAAAAATAATTAGACCCTTATCATTTCAATTTTATAGGTAACTATAAGCTTCCTGATAAACTGAGACAAGTATCATAATTCTAAAGTTAACGCCGGGTTCCGCCGGTGATTTATATAACAAGATTTCCTCTCCCAAGACCGAACACAACCGTATTACAACCTTACACTCCGTCAACAACAAAAAATCGGAAATATTTTGTTAGCGATTTTAATCGCGGGCGTGATTGCCTGCCCGTTAGCTTACATTATTATGAATAAATGGTTGCAGGCTTATGCATACTGGATTCACATCACGTTCGAACTTTTTCTATTATTTGTTTTTATTCTTGATTCTTGTTTGTGTTACTACATATTGATGTGCATTCAAACAATAAAAGCCGCACTGGTAAACGCTGTAAAAAGTTTAAGAACGGAGTAGCAATTAATAATTGCTAAACAAATCAACGGCAAAAGTGTCCGGTTTTACTTTGCGAAGTGTTCGTTAGTGAACAGTTCAAAAGGATAATAAATTTTGCAGCATTGTGAATCAATCTGATACGCTATTGGTATGATGGTTGGCTTACTATATTTTGAAGGCCTAGGTCGTATTTAATAATAAAAAATAAACATTTAAATAATACAAATCATGAAGAAATATTTTCTCCTACTAACGCTTGCTGCTGCCAGCTTTATCACAAATGCACAGGACAAGGCAGAAAAAGCTTATTTATCCAAATCATTTTCCGGTGAAACAATTGATAAAGTCGTTTCAGAAACATCCGGTGGCAATATCATTGTTACAGCTGTTAGCCCATCTGACTCGCATGTGGAGGTATTTGTAAACCAAAATAATAACTGGAAAAAAATGCTGTCCGATGATGAAATAAAAAGCCGGATAGATGAAGACTATGATTTGACTGTTTCTGCAAATAGCGGCAAACTAACGGTGACGGCTAAGCCAAAACATAAAATCACTGACTGGAAAAAATCATTAAGCTTTTCTTTTAAAATATATGTTCCAAAAACCACAGAAGCAGGCCTGGAAACAAGTGGTGGAAACATAGAGCTGACAGGCCTTACAGGGAAAAAGGATTTTACTACAAGTGGCGGCAACCTGATTTTAAAAGATATATCCGGCAAAACAAAAGGAACTACCTCCGGCGGAAATATTTATTTGGGAAATTCCAAAGACGATCTTGATCTTACGACAAGCGGCGGAAATATCAATGCAGAAAATTCATCCGGTAACATAAGTGTATCTACCTCCGGAGGCTCTATAAGATTGAATGACCTAAAAGGAACCATCAAGGCAGCAACGAGTGGAGGAAATATTCTTGGTGAAAATATTGGCGGGGACTTGTTAGCGTAAACTTCAGGCGGCAATATTGGTTTGTATAAACTTACCTGTTCTCTTAAAACCTCAACAAGCGGCGGCAATATAGATGTGGCAATGAACAGCCTTGGCAAATTTGTATCCATCAATAATTCAGCGGGCAAAGTGAATCTGCAGCTTCCTAAAAACGCAGGAGTTGATTTGAAATTAACTGCCATGAAAATCTCTACGGGAAAGATGGAAAATTTTAAAGGAAGCTTAGACAAAGAAGAAGTAAACGGATCGTTGAATGGTGGTGGCATTCCTGTAACCGTAGATGCTGGTGGAGGAAAAATAAACCTGGATTTTAATTGAGTGTAAAGTTGAAGGCAGAGGATATAAGGTTCAAGGAAATGATGGAAAA
>JBBPZF010000759.1:0-2263 GCA_038199105.1 Chitinophagales bacterium
AATAAAATAAATCTCTTTTGTTCAAACCATTTTTATTTTTTCTTTTTCAGCCATGTACATTTGTTCCATTAATCATTTTACAAAACATAATTCAGGTTATGTGCTTTAATGAATTTTTCTAATTTTTTTACTCAATAGTAAAGTGATTCCAAATATCTGAAAATAATACATGGTAAATTTTTTATCCCTGAAATAAGTAGCAATCAATTTTTATAATACGGCATATAGTTTCCCAACCGCTATCCTGGAATAAGAATTTCTAAAGGCATGCACTTTATACTAACACAAAGAACCTTTAAATAATAATTTGTAAACGATCATCATTTGAAAATTTGTAACTATTCAGTTCCCAATTTAGCGATAAGCGCTAAAGCGTTCAAAACATTTTGTCCGGACTTAATAGTAGTATCAATAACGGATCTAAGGATAGCAAAGCCATCAGCACCTTTGGTTGATTTAAACTGTCCGGATATTTTTTGTTTGACCTTGACATTTCTTATGGCTCTTTCTGAGCCGTTATTATCGGGAGGCACTTTTGGATGATGCAAAAAGTAGAGAATATATGTTTGATGTTTGAGCAAACTTTTTTGTAGTGTTCTTGCTTTGCTATGTTCTTCATTAAGTTGCCAATGAAGTAATAGGTTTAATTGCGATTCTAACTTTTTTCTTTGCTCGTTATGGCTATAATAGCCCCTAACTGATAAATCTTTTTTTAGTTGCAATGCCTGTATAATCAGCGATTTTATTTCAACCGGCCAAATGCAACCGGCATAAAGCTCACTTATAAATTTTAGTTCCCTGAGTAAATGAGCCATGCAAATCTGATGGTGGAGCGCTTCGCAATTAAAGTGGCAGGCCCACCTGTCATGCTGCAAAACAGTGTTAGGCAAGCCATCGGCAAAATTATCTTCAATGGTTTTAAAACCCCTGTTATCGGAATGGGTAATAAAAGTAAGGTCATCATTTTGCCAGGCCCACATCCAATCTTTTTGCCCGTTTACTTTTACACCTGTTTCGTCTGTGCCCACAAATGCAGCGTGCGTTATTCGTTCTTTTATTTGTCCATAATACGGTGTCGCTTTTTGTACAAGTCGTTTTAAAATGTTGTTGATGCCACCTACGCTTACAGGCAGGCCCATTACATCTGTAAAAAATTCTTCCATCCTTTTGTAAGGCATATACTGCCTGGCGTGCATATAACCTGTCAATGCTTCTACCCCCGGGCCATATTGCACCTTAGCCGCAAGATGTGCAGGGAAACTGCTTTCCATGTTATGGCCGCACGTGCAGGTTTTTCGGTAAATGCGATGTTCTATACAAACCGGTTTTATAACCGGAATATCTATGAGTTGGCGGGTTTCTATTAATATTTCACAAACCTCGCTTAAATCCTGCCCGCAACAATTGCAGTAGTTGGGCAGATGGCCAACTATTTCATCAATGACTCCGCAACACTCAAGAGTGACACCTTCATGACCTGGCTGGCCGCCTGGTTTTTTATCCGTTTTTTCACGAAGGCTTTGATTCTTCCTGGGACGGTTTTCGTCTTTGGAAGGTGGGGTATGCGAGTTGCTGCTGTTCTTTTTATTTTTGCTATAGGCAAGTCTTGATTTTAAAGAAGAATTTTCAGCTACTAATTGCTCAACTGTATGCTGAAGGCTTTTAACTTGGGCGATGAGTGTTTGTATGAGAATTTGGGCGTCCAGGGATAGTTCTTTTATGTATGCAAAGGACAATCAAAAAAACTATTAAACCCAATGTCAGCAAGCCTTTTATTCCACAAAAACAACTTTTTTCACTGTAAAAAAGTGCATAAAAAACAGATTTTTAAAATACCTAAAATAAATGTGGATAACCCACCCGATTATTTTAAAAATAAAAAAATCAACCTATTTTCGAGGGTACTGAATAGTTACCTGATTTTAAACTCTAATATTTAAAAACCAGTCACCGAAAACCCGATGCTTTTTGAGACGCGGAAAAAAAATGCAGAGATTGGCTTCTAAATGTTTAATGTTCTTGTGCTATCAGGGTTTCGTGCTATCCTCAAAGCCATGAAATGAAAACTGCGCTAAACGTTAGTGAAATGATAATGACAAATTTTATTATTACATAGAACATAAGCACAAACATGTTTTGCCCACACCTTGGCGCAAGAGTAAGCCCAGCCTGAAGCCAAGCTTTCTTGTGCCGTTAAGCACTGACCAAATTTTAATAAAGTCGCTTAGCCTCCGTTGGCTTCCTGTGCCGTTAACTAGTGATC
>JBBPZF010000760.1:0-12889 GCA_038199105.1 Chitinophagales bacterium
GGGTGAGGTTCTTCCCCCTCTCCACCCGTGGAGAGGGTCAGGGTGAGGCTTCCCCCCTCTCCACCCGTGGAGAGGGCCAGGGTGAGGTTCTTCCCCCTCTCCACCCGTGGAGAGGGTCAGGGTGAGGTCCCCACCTTCTCCAAATTCTTCTTATCAAAATGCGCACTCAGCTGCAAGTCCATAGAATCAATTTTTACAACTGCCCTGTTACCGTACACCGATAGTACCATTCCCTCGTAATTCATTAGCACCCCTTTTGTGATCCGTACTTTTTCATTCAGCCCAAAATCTTTCTTTTCTACCTGCACATCATCAAACTCATCGAGAAATTTTTTGATGGTATCTATTTCCTCATCCCTGATGCGGGCGGGCTTCCCCAGCCAGTGGACAAAATTAAGGATACCCGAAAAATTCCTGATCTCCCATTTTTTCTTCTCTTCGAGCCTTACAAATACATATCCTTTGAATACAGGTTCAACTACAACTTTTTTCCGGTCGCTCCATTGCCGCGTAACTTTATTTAACGGGCAATAATGGTCAACACCTGCAGCCAATAATTTCTCCGCGATCTTCTTTTCCCACCGCGGCCGGGTGTAAACTACATACCAGTATTTTTCATTTTCCACGTTAACACTTTTTATATTGATGCTTTATTTTTATCCCCTGAGCTTGTCGAAGGGAGGGCTTCGCCCCCTGAGCCTGTCGAAGGGTCGAAGGGTCGAAGGGGAAGGGCCCTGTCCCCCTGAGCCTGTCGAAGGGCCACAGCTTCGCTATACCTCAGTCACATCCGTTTTAACCAGGGCAAAATTGTTGGCACCGCATTCATTACTAACACTTATCTTTTGAAAAGCTTTTTTAAGCCTGCAACTATGCCTGGTTTTTCTTCCATGTAATAGCCGCCCCCATATTCGCCTCCGTAACCATATCCATAACCATACCCGTATCCGTATCCGTTGCCATAACCGCCAAACCCGTATCCATAAATATGAAAACCCCTTGGCTTAATACCATTGAATATGATAGACATGTTCTTAAATTTCTTCTGCTGGTTAAGGCCGTCTATCATTGTGAGAAATACACGCGGGGTAACACCATGCCTCACCACAAAAACATTAATATCAGCATGCGCCTGCAACAACTGTGCATCCGTTACGGGCGACACGGGAGCTGTATCCATAATTACAAAATCAAACCGCTGCTTCAGGTCGGCAATAAGCTCCTGGAACTTAGGCCCCGATATCAGCTCCGTAGGATTTGGCGGAATCGGGCCGGCAGAAACTACAAAAAGATTGGGAATTTCTGTTTGTTTAGTTATCTCTTCAACCGTTGCCTTATCAACGAGGTAACTGGATATACCCGGCGTTTTATTCACATTAAGGATTTTGCTGAGCTTTGGTTTGCGCAGGTCGAGCTCCATAAGCGCTACTCTCTTACCGGTGAGCGTGAGGCTGATGGCAAGATTAATGGCGATAAAGCTTTTTCCTTCCCCGGAAACGCTAGAGGTAATCATCATGGTATTGTGCTCCTCGTTAAGGCCCATAAAGCTGAGATTCGTACGGATAGAACGGAATTGCTCCGCTATGATAGTGCGCTTTCCATCTAAAATTACAATTGGGTCTTTGGCTGCAACCTGTACTATCTCCCCCATAATAGGGACTTTAACCTTATCCTCAATTTCTGAACGGAAGAGCACTTTGCGGCTAAACATCTCTTTTAATAAAACGAGGAAAGCACCTGAGAGAAGGCCTACTATCAAACCCGTAAGGTAAAAATTCTTGGCAATAGGCGATATCGGGCCATAAGAATAAGGTGCCTCCACCACACGAAGATCAGCGCTCGTAGAGGCAGAGGATAGCGCGGTCTCCTCTCTTTTTTGCAAAAGATAGGTGTAGATATTATTTTTTATGGCCTGCTGCCTGCTGATGTCAAGAAATGCCCGTTCCTTTTGGGGTATTTCCTGCAGGAGATAATTATTCGACGCTATTTGAGCGCCGACTTGTCTTTTTTCAGTTAAAATATTTTTACGGATATTGGCAATATTTTCAAAAATATCATCTTTAATCCGGCTTATTTCAGCATTCGCCAATATTAAAGCATCATTACGCTCACCCGTTACACTTTGTAAATTCTCTGCTGCTACCTCTGCGCTGTAAAGTTTATCAAGAAGGCCTGACAGGGTGCCATCATTCAACAACATAAGAGATGGTACGGTACCGGTACTTTTTCCTTTGTTGCGGGCATAGTTATTTACGTCATTTAACAGGTCAAGCTGCAGATCAAACTGGCTGTTTTTTTCATCAAGGTCTTTTACCTTACTAAAATAATTACCTGCCTGTGAGCTAAGATCCACGACTGAAGTGTTGGACTTTAACCCCGCGATATGTTTCTCCACGCTATCCAACTGAAAAGTAACCAATGCAAGGCGGTCGTCAATAAATTGCAACGTGCTTACGGCTATCTGGTTTTTATCCTCAATGGCATTCTTATTATAAATTTGAAAAAGTTTGGCCAGGATGTCAACCCCTTTTTCGGGCACGGGCGTGGAAAGAGAAACATTCAACACGGTCGAAGAATAAGAATAGGGCGATATACTCAGGCCCGGTGTTATAGAACCCGCCTTGCCTGAAGCAGGGGCAAACTGTACAAAATAATTTTTTCCTACTACATTAGGATTATAGTCATGATTAATAACCAGCCTGATAACGTTCTTTCCAAGTACGACTGTGGAATCGAAAGGGACTTTTTTATTTTCTATAAGCACTATGTTTTTCTGCCAATCAACAGAAAAGAAATATTTATCCCAGGAGTTAAAATTATCTTTATCAAGCACCTTGAATTCAATGGGCGAATTAGATTTATATAACTCTTCTGTACGCACATTTCCCTTGTTATAAACCGTACCAAAAAGATCAAGTTCTTTTACCACTTCCTGCATCACATCGGTTGAGCGCAATACTATAATTTCATTATCAACAATCTTTTTCTCGCTGAATATATTTAGCGCATCCAATACTTTGGAATCACCGCCACCCTTATTGGGGTCTTTTAAAAGCACCTTACCCGCCGCTATGTATATGGGAACTTGAGACCGTAAATTTATATAGGCAATAAGTAAAGAGACAGAAACACACACAACAAACAATGGCCAAAACGGCAGGTATTTGTAAATTACCTGCTTAAAAATATTGGTTTCAGTTTTTTCTTTAAAAAATTGCTCTTCGTCCATCCGTTTTTAATTCATCATAATTTTAAAACCTGGTTGATAATAAGTAAGGCAAAGGAAACACCTGCGGTGATATAGGAAATAATTTGGGCAGTGTTTTTTGCCTTTACTTTCGCCGGCTCCACATACACAATATCATTTGGCTGTACGTAAAAATAAGGTGAATAAAAAATAGAAGCATTTGTCAGGTTAAGCCGCTTAAACTCTTTTTCACCCGCACCTTTTTCTCTTATGACTAAAATATTATCTGTTTTCCCTTTTTCACCAATATCCCCCGAGCTGGCAAGTGCATCAATGATAGTCATATTTTCAGTGGTAATAGGAAGTACCTGCGGACCCGCTGCGCCTATCATGGTGATATGGCGGTTAAGAATTCCTACCGATACAACAACATCTTTCAGGTAGGGCACAAGGTCATGTTCCAGCTTTGCCTTCAATTCTTTTTTTGTCATGCCTTCTACATGAAGGGTGCCCAGTTTAATAAAAGGAATGTTTCCGTTTTCATCTACAAGGTAGCCATTCGACGTGCCTAAACTGCTTTGAGGAGCGTTATAAAAAGCTACATCAGGGCTCAGGCTCGCTACGGCAATACTTAAAAGATCTCCTTTACGGATTTTGGTATCAAAGTCCGTCGTTACAAGGTTGCGAAGCGTCGTATCTTTTTGAAGATTCTGGAAATAGGTAGTGTTTTTAACCGGCGTGCAGCCGATAAAATTTATCAATAAAACGATAAAAAAGAGTACGTCAAATCCCCGGAATGCTTTTCGGAAAAACAAAAAATAATTTGCTCCCGTGGACGCGAATGTTTTAAAAAGGGAATTTGTGGGAGGTAAAATATGCATAAGTGATTCAAAGGCAATTGTATCGCTTGCCTTATTGTTTAGGCAAAACAAATTTAATTGAATTTATGGACAAAACAGGCTCCGGGCTTTTTGAATTCGGTGGAATACATTAATACACTAATCCTGCTAAGGATTTTTAAAGGTAGAGTTTATAGTTCAGAGGCGCCTTTTTTGCGGGAATCACGTAATTTTTTTATGCCGTAAGCGGCGCCGGCAGCAAGCAAAAGGGTCAGACCGCCGTCTATGGGGCATTTCGGATCCTGTGGATCACATGAAGGGTCAATAGTTTGTGCCTGCACGAGGCAGGGTAAGCTAATAAACAAAACCAGCAAAAGAAAAGTCATTAATATGTGCCATCTATTCATATAACATGTTAATGGAAGTTGTAAAATATGTCTGCAAAAATAAGGAATATTCTACTCTTTATGTTTTGACAAGTCAGTAATAGCTAACTTACTAATTCAACTCCAAACGTCGTGTATAGTATCCTTTAATAAATTATCTGCTCTGTTATCTTCGTATTTGCCGGTGTGGAAACCTGTAACTGATATACCCCTTTTACCAGGGTTTGGTTTGGCCGGATCGTTTGGATAAAATTTCCAACGGCATGATTTATTTTCTCCTCGTAAATTGCCTGCCCCTTATTATTTAAAAGAATGATCGAATAGGTTCCGGTTGGCTGGCTGGCGATCTCGAGGTGAATCGTATTATTCACAACGGGGTTAGGAAAGATATGCATGTCCGGATTAGATTTCCCTCCGGCTACTTTCATTATTGCGCTACGGGTTACTTTGCCATCTATCTCTGTTGTCATGATGCGGTAATACACATTTCCGCTGCTGGGGTACCTGTCGAGCCATGAATATGCGTTACTGGAAAGGTTGTTTGCTTTTACAGTCATTGCCGTGGAAAAGCGATTACCATCATCCGATTTTTCAATGATATATGCTCCCAGGTTATTCTCATTTACGGTTGTCCAGTCTATCCTTATATCCCTGTTTTGACGCATGGCCTTTATAGAAGTAAGCGTAAGAGGCAACGGACCTGAAGCTATTGATTTAAATATAAGCCTGAAGCGATAGGCATCTGCAGATGAAGCGTTGGCGTCAATGGTAAAATCTACCGTTGTAACACCGTTAAGGTCTATGGGTGTTGAGGTCTTTAAGTAACTATCCTCTAAGAACCCTTGCAATCCCGGATGGTCCAGGTTACTGGTAATAAACTCAAGTTGATAAGACTGCCGTTGCATTTGCCACATTTTATAAAATATGGTATCTGCAGCAGTTATTGTTTGCCTTCTTTCAATAACCAACACATAAGCGCCCCTGGCCATCCCCATATTCTCTGAAAAATTACTCATCTTCCTGGCATCCTTGCCGTCCACTGCGTTGCTGAATGACGGATCGTATTGCGTAAGATCACCGTCCAGCAATATGGGATTAGCATTTCCTTGCTTTACATACAAATTGCTTCTTATCTGTTCAACCAGGGAACTTGGGCTGTAAGGATTAAATGATAATGGACTACAATAACTGTAAAGGCAAATAAACAAGCCTGAAAATAGCAGGGTAAAGGATTTTTTCATGATAAGGATTTGTTCAGATTTTAAGTATAGCGCAGCTACGGAAATAAGAACGTCCTAACTAAAAAAAAAGTATAGCTTTTGAAAAACTCCGGCGATTTCCCTTCATTGCCTTACTTTACTGCTGGCAAACCGCTGTTTTGTTTCTTTGAATCAACATTGTATCGGCAGCGATAAAATTTTTTCACGTAAAAAAGCCCCACACATTAATGCAGGGCCCCGATCTTTAAAAGATCATTTGGCATTTCGACATAGGTTACTTGTGGTCTTCACCTATCCCCATTCACTTATGCACCGTTCACCTATTGACCATTGGACCATTGACCATTGACTTACTGACCTATTGACTTACTGACCTATTGACTTATTAACCTATTAACCAATTAACCAATTAACCACTCCCTACTAATACATCACATTAATATTCTTCACGCTTCCATCAGGCCTTGTTACTTCCAGTTGGTACGTGCCATGCGCAAGATTGTAGTCCCACTTGATCAGTTCTGTGTTACTGCCATCCATGCGGGTTACCTGCTTGCTAAGTATTACCTGGCCTGCTTTATTCATAAGCCTTAGCAGGTATTTTCCCTCCGGCTCGTTCATAAACTGCAGGTGGATCATACCGTCTGTTATTGGGTTGGGATAAATACTGATGTCCTGTTTGATAGTTCCCATCAATACCCTCACTACTTTGGTTACCTGGGTCTTTTTATCTTGGTCGTTGCTGCGGATGCGGTAATAATTGTAGCCTGTTACCGGCTGTATATCTGCTGCCAGGTAATTGGCGGAATTACCGCTGTTGCCCGTTGCTGCTTTGGTTACCATCGTTTTGAAAAGAAGGCCGTCTGCTGATTTCTCTACTTCATAGTCTTTGATGTTCCTTTCATTTTCTACCTTCCATTCTACATTAATGTTAGCGGCTTGGCGGTGTGCTTTTACTGATGTAAAGGTTACCGGCAAGGCAACAGATGGTGTAAACACAATCTGGAAGCGGTCGCTTGCATAAGAACCCGGAACATTTACTATAGTAAAATCTACGAGCGTGGTTCCGTTCAAATCCATTAGAGTGCGTGTATGCAGGTAGGTATCCTCAACGAAACCCTGCAAGCCTTCTACATTCATATTCTGAGCTATGAATTCATAGCGGTATCGCTGTGTCCTTACTCCCGTGAGATCGAGGAAGATCGTATCCTGTTCACTAACCATCTGGCGTCTTTCAATTGACAACAGATTTCCCGCAACACTGATAGAAAGGTTCTCAGTAGTGTTGGCATTTTTTCTTGCATCCTGACCATCAACTCCATTGTTATATACCTGGTCAAAGCTGTTTAATGTGCCATCTATCATGAAAGTGCTGCCATCAGTATTTACTCCATATAAATTCGTTCTCAACAATTGCGGTGATTGCGGATCGCGAACAGGACTGTTAACTAATAAACTACCGCTTACTTTTGCACTTTCACTAAAGCTAACAGTGCCAGCAGTTTTTGTAGTTTGAACAAAGAATGCCTGGCCGCTTTCAATATTATTATTGATGCTTCCGCCCTTGCCATAACTCCCTCCGCCCGGGGTTACTGTATAGTTAGTACCATCCCATGCGAAATATTGAAAGGCTCCAAGCCCATAAGCTCCACCTAACTTCGGATCCCATACAATAAAGAATGAATCAACGCCCGCTAACCCGATCTTTCTTTTATCTATCGCAGATGCATAAGGATTACCTACTGATTCAGTCTGTTTAATTGCAATACTGGTTGTTGGAGGAAGATTTGCCGTTGTAAATAAAGGTCCTTTGGTACGAAGTGTAGTTGGAACAGCTGGCTGGTTAAAAAGAGTACTCCTGTCTCCACGAATGAAAACAAAGTATCCTTTTTGATTCTTGATTGGTATTGTTGTACCGCTGACTCCTACATAAGATGCCGTAGTGGCATTCCATACTTTCATGGAAGGCAGCGGTGAATAAACGTCAAAGCCTGCAGCAGTTCCCGTGGCGCCGGTTATCTGGGTCCCAAATCCTGGATTACAATCCGAATTGATACTGCAACCTTCCTGCCATGCATTATTGATGGTTTGTGGGCCATTATGCGGTATCGCCAGTAACTGCCATGACTTTGCATGAGTTGTTCCTGTTGCGATATAACGCTCTACCGTTACGTTTCCGTTAATAGCGCCTGACGAAGCAGCGACTCTTGGTGTTCCATTAATATCCGATCTCAATACAAGATAGTTGCCGGAATTTATTGTTCCATTTGCAGTTAGTACTCCCGGCGCGGCTCCCGCAGTTATATACAGGCTATCACCCAACGTAATGCTCCCACTGCTATTCACAGTGAAAGTCTGCAATACGTTGTTTTTGCCTCCAGCCCCAAAATGCACTGTACCGGCCACTCCGCCAATTATTAAACCGGAACTTGATGAACCCGTTAAATAACCAGTATTGCTAATGGATCCATTTAGTGTGAGTGTATGATTGTTCAGGTTTAAGGAATCAACTGAGGAAATAGTTAAATTTCCACCAATACCCCTGTCTCCAAGCAGTAAAATATTGTTGGTATTTTGTAATGTAACATTTTTGGGAACACCCGCACCCGGGGTGGTTGAATTAACACTCCACTCTAAACCAGTTGCGTAAGCCGCAGTTGTAGTATTGTACACCAGTGAAGCTGCACTTCCATATACCGGGGCATTGGTAATTACTGAACCATAATTATTTATTGTAAGAGTATTGTTTATTGAAGAAATACCATTACCAAAATCCAATGCTGTAGCAATGCCGCCTACAGGTGGGTTAATCAATACATTAAAGAACGAAGCCGAAGTACCGGTAACACCTGAAGCATTTTTCACAGTACAGTTGCCTGCGGTACTTAACGCGAAGGTAACGATGCCCGTAGAAGAAATAAAAGTAGAGCCCTTACTATTGAAAGACAAAGCAGTACCTGATATAGTGAAATTCGAAGAACCTGTGTTTAATATAGTTGAAAAACTTAGGGCTGGTCCTCCAATCGTAAAATTGCCAAAAACAGTTGATCCCGTTCCCGAGATTGTTTCCGCAGCACCGGACTTATCAAAGTAAATAGTATGCGAACTTAACTGAGAAAATGTTCCATTATTTATAAAGGAATTATCAATATGAATATCTCCTGTACTTGCAACATTATCCGCTACATTATTTCCTGAATTAACGGATAAATTATAGAAAAACTTTGAACCAGTGCCAAGTATTAAACCTGAGGTGCCGGTAAAATTGATTGCTGATAAATTTCCATTCATTGAACCTGCATCGTTTCTAAGATTATCTAATATGTTTATTGTGGAAGAACCAAAATCTGTTGTAACATAAGAATTCCCAAAAGTCAGATCATAAAAAGTCGTCGTTCCAGACAATGTTTGCGTAACAGGCAACAAAGACGTGCCTGCTGCGTCAAAGGTTACTTTTCGTCCATTAGCAGTAAATGTTCCGCCATTGTTTGTCCAGTTACCAGCAATATAAATGTCCCGTGACGTTGCTGCCGTCATTTGCAAGGTACTACCAGAATTAATAATAAGATTCCCTGCAAGTGCTCTGTTAGCTCCGCCTGAATTAGGTATGGTTATCGTACCGCTCAGTATAGTTACATTTTGAGGTATTCCTGCGCCCGGCGTAATTGTTCCAGAACCGCCGGTGTACCATTCATTTCCTGTGGCTAAGGTTGTATTATAAATCAAAGTTGAGGCAGCGCCATAATTAATGAGGTTCGTTCCATAGATACCTCCTGCGGCACCACCGGAATTAATAGTTAGGTTGCCATTAACTGTGGACGCAGTCCTAAAATCTACTACCCCATTGATTGTAACGTTATTAAAGCTTACTGTACCGGCTACGGTGCCGGTGCCTGCAAATATGATTGCACCTGTGCTGGCAGTTCCGGTAAATGTTCCATTATTAGTGACCCCGGCGCCGCTGCTTAGCGTAAGATTGTAAGCACCGCTCATCGTTAAGCTGGCACCGCTATTTATTGTAATCGAAGCGGCAACTGCATTTGCATTTGAAATGAGTGGATATCTTGCTGAAGAAACTACCGGTATCGTAACAGCGGTTGTTGAAACAGGGATGAGGTTCCTGCACCAGTTGCCGGCCACGTTCCAGTCTGTGCTGATGTTTCCCGTCCAGGTTGGCGTTGCGCAATAATTTATTGCTCCGGCAAATTCATCTGCTCCAATGTCTGGAGTTGCCGAATTTCTTACGTCACCATCATAATCATCGGGATAGCCTGAAATAGGTGCTGCGCCGCTTTCTGCCTGGGTAGCTGCGCCAGGTGTGAAGTGAAGAAACCCCATATTAGAAACGTCAGTACTTATAAAACTTGTAGTAGGGTCCTCTGTTACCGCTGCTGCATCACGTGGAGATACATTTAGACCTGTTTGGTAATCTGTAAGTGTTTGATATTTATTAGTTCCATCATAATATATTAACTGGTTCGCCGATGGCGTGCCGCAATACAAGAGGTTGTTATTTGAAAGGCTTCCATAAAAACTTAAATTAGTAGAAGTTCTGCGGATGGCCGTTGAAATGCCCGTGCCTTTTGGTGTTGCAAGATTAACCAGTATATTATTTTTGAGTAAAAGATTTGAATTGCCATTTGTCTGATCCTGCCAGATCGCAGAACCGCCAAACCCTGTGCCACCCGACCCCGTTAGGTATATAGTATTATAATAAACGTTAACCGTAGGCGTAGCACCCGAGTTATAAAGCGGCGCAATTGTTATACCTGACACCGCTGTGGGGTTTGTAGAAGTAGGCGCAGTAATATTGCCGACAAGATTATTATATAGATTTATATTAGAAGCATAAAAACTGTTTACATTTATACCGGTAGCCGTTGATGAAGCGGAAGCGTTTGTTGAAGTAATGTTCGAAATTTTGTTTTTATAAACATCATAAGAATTGGTAACGCTGCTATTGCCTTCATAGTAGAGGTTTAAGCCCAACGCAGTTGGATTGGTTGTAGAGAGACTATATACACTATTAGCATAAATGCTACAAGAGGTAGTTGTGCCGGCGCTGTTGTACGATAAGCCAAAAACGGGACCGCTGGATGAAGACAAAGCAGAAATAGTATTGCCATATAATTTACTAACCTTAGCATTATTAGCTTTTCCTGCGTCATCCCATAATGCGTAAATAGGCCCCGCATAGGTAATATTTGAAACAGTATTTCCATTAATATTTTTAGTAATACCGTAAATTTTACTAAGTATGCCATAAAACCCATTGCCAGAAGAGGATGAAATAGAAGAAATGGTGTTATTATAAATATTTTGTGTTGCACCGGTACTGCAATTTATTCCATACATCGACCCAGTGCTGTTACCGTTATCTATGTTAGAAAAATTATTATTGTAAATATTTGCCGTGGTGCCTGGGAAGTTAGAAAATCCAAAGTTTGCAATCCCATAAAAGTCACCAACTGTTCCTATTGCTGGTATTCTTGTAAAAGCGCCTGAAGTAACATTAGAGGAAACATCGCTTGCAGTGGATGAATTAGGCAGGTTAATTAAATAAACGGGGCCTAAAGACTTTAGAGACAATTGCTCAAAAATATTAGATTTAATATTCTGTGTAGCGACTGTTGTCTCCTGGGAGATATCAATTACAAATATGTTTGCTCCAATACTACCAGTGCAGATTGGAGTAGAGATAGTATTGAAATTAATATTAATTGTTGAAGCCATTGTTCCGCCTTTGTTAAGTATGGCATAATAGGCAGTACCAAAAGTTCCGGTACCCGACCCAATTGTTGAATTTCTAATTACATTGTTTATAATATTTGCAGTACCTACGTTTGTGTTATTAAAAATTAATGTCATAAATCCATTACTTGCTGATCCAACTACAGTATTACCGTATAAAATATTATATTGAATATTAAGTATTGAAGCCGGTGTTGATGCTTTGTATATTATACCATAAAATTGTGAATAATCGTTCGCTCCAAAACATGTTATATTTTGAATCCTATTTGTGAATCCATTTGAACCAATGGTTTGTGTGGTTCCTGATGCATCTGACCAAATGCCGTGGGCAACCGTTGCTGCAATAGTTCCACTTGTTCCAATAGCTATAGAATTTGCAGTTGTATTTCCTATACTGTTGGCTATTAAGGTATAACTGCCTGCACCGCTTGTGGCAATACCATAAAAGGTATAACCAGATGCGCCCCCAGTACTAATGGAAGCAACGATATTATTTTGGATGCTGAGATTACTTGCAGAGGTTACACTTATTCCGTTTATAGAAGCTCCATTTCCTCCCGTTATAAAAATTGACCCAGTTCCAGAAGCTGAACCAACAATGTTGCCCGTTGTTGTTCCCATGCTTACATTCCCCGAACCAACATATATTCCGGTAAAGATTGTAGCAGCACTTGAAGTAGTTAACTTAAAACTAGTAATATTATTTCCCTGAACACTTGAAGCAGTTGTTGTACCAACCGCCATATCAATGCCTATAAACCGTCCTGAAGAACCCGTATAAGTCGTAGTTCCGCTTGCAGATGAATTTGCGTAGCCTATAATATTGTCGCTAACGGTGTATCCAACGCCATTAGGTGTATTTATTTTAATAGCTTCATGAAGATTGCCTGCAGTGGCTGTTCTTATTGCTGTTTGATAAAAGCGGTTGCCGGTAATTGTCCAGGCTGAACTGTTAGATGCTATGTAAAGCCCTATTGATCCTAAGGCTCCTCCTGCAATATAATAATCAGCTATATTGTTGTTGTTAATAGTGTTTGCAGTATTCATAATAGAAGCGGAAGTTCCTGCCGATACAACACCATACATTGGTACACCAGTACTAGCGGCCGAAATGGTATTGCCTGAGATAGTATTAAGGTTATTACCTGTTGTCGATGAGCCTATAGAAAACAATATAGTGCCGACTGACGCTGCCGAAGTAGTTGTTGCAGCACCGAGAATAGTACAATTTTGAATCGTATTGTTGGATGCACCATTGATAAATCTAATCGTTGAAATACCAGTACTTGATGTACTATATATATTGGAAATAGTGAGGGAATTGCCACCAGTATTTGATCCATCAATCGTAATATTTTTTACGCCGTTCAAATCAATTAAAGGCGCTGCAACGGTGCCACTTATTGTCCTGATGCCAGAAGGTTTAATTGTTATAGTTGTCCAGGCCCCGCCATTTAAAGCATTTGTACCTACTTCTGTCGTTACATCTGCTGTGATGGTTACTAC
>JBBPZF010000761.1:0-9871 GCA_038199105.1 Chitinophagales bacterium
GTAAGTGCCCATCCAAAACCAAAAAGCAATCCTCCATAAATTTGGCCTTTATTAAATTTTTTAGTAGGGATAACAATTTTTTCTCCGCTGATCGTTTTGATATTAAAACGTTTGATAAGCCATACAGAAATAATTCCTGTAAAAACGGCACTTCCTATCACACCATACATGTGAAAACTTTGGAGGTGAAACATTTCCTGGATACGAAACCAGGAAATTACTTCTGACTTCACCAATAAAATTCCAAAGAATATTCCCATAATAAGAAACCTGATATTAAATATGAAAGGGTTTTTCTTATCCTGTGTTTTATAACCCGGATCTAAAGAACCTACTTCAAAATCGGTATTTGTTTCTACATTCATTATTGCTGTTTCCTGCATAAAATATTTTTATAAATTTATGATGATGGGTAAAATAATATTGGCCATAAAAAAACCTCCTGCCATAAAGCAAATAGTGGCAACCAATGAAGGCCATTGCAGGTTTGATAAACCCATGATAGCATGACCTGAAGTGCATCCGCCGGCATAGCGGGTTCCAAAGCCAACTAAAAAGCCACCACCCATAATCATTATCAAACCTCTTGCTGTGAACAATGCGTGCCAATTAAATATTTGTTGCGGAACGAGCGTTTGATAATTATCAATGCCATATTTGGATAATTCTTTCGCAAGTGTTGGGTTCACATTTACCGCATTCATATCCATTAAAAATGCGCCTGCAATAAAGCCTCCTATTACAATTCCCGTTACTAAAAATAAATTCCAGCTTTCTTCTTTCCATTTGTATTGAAAGAAAGGAATTTTTGCCGGGATGCAAGCTGCACAAATGTGCCGCAACGAGGAAGAAATACCAAATGTTTTATTACCCAGTATCAATAAAAGTGGAACCATTAAACCAATTAAAGGGCCCGCGATGTACCAGTGCATAGGTTGTTTTAAAAATTCTAACATAACAATTGTGTAGTTTTTAATTTATTGCAAATTTTGGGTAACTATTTAAAGCAATCAGTGACAATGATCACAACTACTACGGTTTTAAAAATATTATATTTTTAAACAAAAGTATAATCTACGCCGGTAACCTGTGTTAATAAGGTTGGGGGAGCATCTAAAATAATTGCGTTGCCTTCGGGCTTTGGCGTTACGGGTGAATGAGAGGCTAAGTACTCCTTCATTACTTGGTGTAAAGTATAAGGTGTGTTTGATCCTTGCTTTACATTGGTTATGCGGCAGAGCATATCTTCAGGATCACCTTCCCGTTCGCATGCGCTCACTACGTACATCTTTTCTTCATCAAGTTTTTCTCCCTTTACAGTTACTTTTTTTACCCGGTTATCCATTTCTTCAAATGCTTTAAACTCAATCTTCATGCCCTTAAATTTTACTACCCATCCTCCTAATCGCAATGAAGCATCCTTTGCAAACACATTGTTTAATTCTTTTTCCAGCCATTCTTTAATTTGTTTGCCCGAAACTTTTGCTGTTCTTACTGTACTGTCAACCGGCAGCATATCAAATATAAATCCCTCTGTAATCGGAATGTTGCCAGTGGCATCTGGTGTAGTGTTGGGCGGACAAAAACGAAACCCGTTTGATAAAACAATATCAGGCTTTACCTTCCACATTAATGCTTCAATAATTAATGTGTCTATTGTATTTTCAACAACAAAATAACGGTATAAAGGAAGCGTGCTATAGCCAACTATTTTTGTAATGTCTTTTTTAAGAGGCAATTCGCTTTTTGCAATTATTGCTTCAACAGCAGCATTGGGTTTATATCGTTTTGCATCCACTTCATCAAGCGTGTATTTTTCTTTTATTATTTTTCCATCTTCAACAATTAAATCTAACCGGCCCACAAAAGAACCGAAAGCGCCTGGTTCCACTACTTTGCTGTATTTGCATTGAATGGGTATGCGGACACGTTCATGTGTATCGCCACCAAAAATATAATCAACACCTTTACAGGCAGGATGGTTTGCCAATTCTATTTGTTGTGACAATCCTAAATGCGATAACAATATTATAAACTCGCATTGCTCCTGTTCTTTCAACACATTTACGTAGTAAGCCAAATTCTCTTCGGGAAAAGTGTAAATAATTCCTTTGCTGTATGCAGGCGACTGGCGGATGGGAACTAAAGGATCTGTATAACTAACAAAACCAATTTTTAGACCTGCAATATTCCATGTATAATAGGGTGGAAAAATGAGTTCCCCTTTTTTGCCATTTTCTAAATCGTGATACATGTTAGAGCAAATTTTAGGTGCATTTAACCCGCCCAATAATTTCTGCATGTTCTCTTTGTAATAAACTACTTCCCAATTGCCGGGTATGTAAAGATCATAGCCCAGTGAATTTAATATTGGCTGCAAAGCTTTGCCGGTAGTCTTCACGCTTAGCTCACTGCCTTGAAACATATCCCCGGTGTCAATGATAAATGTGTTGGGATTTTTTTTACGTGCTATGTCAAAATAAGTTCCAAGGTTTGCATAGCCACCGGTTTTGCGGAATACAGATTTTCCATGCTCCCAAAATAATTCATCATGCGGATGCAGTTGGCAGTGTACATCTGTGGTTTGCAGTAAAGAAACTATTTGTTGTCCTGGTTTTATTTCTGGTTTCAGTTCAGCAAATTTTTTCCCTTCCTCGTTTGATGCAGAAAATGATGAAAGCGGATTGGTGGCTATACCTAACCCTGCAAGTGTGGAGAACTTTAAAAAATTTCTTCTTGTATTTTGTTCAGGCATAGTTGAGGTATTAATTTTTTGTTTTATTTATTTCCATTAACCTCTTGTCCTTCGTTCCCATTACAGCTTTGGTACTTTTGGTTGTAAACAATCAGACCTTTTATGGGGCTGGCTGCTCTGTCTAAATAAGGCAGATCAACAATACCTGCGCCTTTTACTGTTATTACAGATTCCCTTTATTTAGGTTTAACTGTTTATTCAACAGGTTCCCCCGCTTTCTTCCATGCGGCTATACCATCATCCATATTATATACCATATACCCTTTTTTCATCAACCAATTAGCAGCCTCTCCGCTTCTGCCGCCACTAAGGCAATAAGTATATACGGGTTTAGATTTATCTAATGATTGTACTTTTTTAGCAAACTCCTCCTGGTTCATCCAGTCAGCTAACAAGGCATTTTTTAAATGGCCGCTTTGGTATTCTCCCGGAGTGCGAACGTCGAGCACCTGCATATTTGGTTGTTCGATGCCTTTTTTAAAATCTTTCACTGAAAGAGTAGCTGGCTGCTGCGCTGCACTATTGCAGGCAGTGAATGTTCCGCTTAATAACAATATCCACAGCAAGAATTTTTGTAAACGCATGTTTAAAATTTTTATAGTTAAACTTATTTAAAGACAATTCCATTTAAATCAACAAGTGAATAATTATTTTTCTTAGCTATTTATTTCGCAACCTTCTACCAAACATCTGTAGGTTTAAAGAAACCTCCAAAAAAGCGGCCCATGCATTTTTAAAGAAAATCAATAGCTATAAAAAACGCGCCAAGCGACCATCCTACCAAACGGTAGATCCAAAGTGGACTAAGGCTTTTATTAAATATTGCTCTCATCATGTTTTCCTATTTATTGGAATATAAAGATGCATTTATAAGTTCAGGGCTTAGGTGACTAATGTCACGCACACAGTAATTAATTTAGAGAAATTATTTTCTATGCTTAAAGGGTTCCATCAATTGGCTTGTAAATTTATCGGGATAGTTTTCAACTTCATTAAAACCAAGTTTTATATCTCTGCCATTGACAGGCAGGTAAGCAGTTCCAAAAATATAATCCACATGCTTAACGACAATCCAAAGTTTACACCATAACGCCCCGGTAATTCTTTTGCATGATGCCAGATGTGCATCTTAGGGTTATTGATTATATACTTTAACGGGCCATAAGAAATACCCAGGTTGCTGTGGTTTAAATGACCGATGGCCACGGCAACTATGTTAATTATAAAAAAATCCTGTATCCCAAATCCGATCATAGCAAGTGGTATGTACTGAAGCATTTTATAAATGACGGTTTCCATCCAGTGAAAGCGAAGGTGGGCGGCAAACCCCATTTGCTCAACAGAGTGATGTACTTTATGAAATTCCCACAGGCGTGGATGTCTATGCAGCAAACGGTGTATGTTCCATTGAATAAAATCTGCAATCAAAAACATGATCACATATTGGCTCCATACCGGAAACTTATGAACTTTTATTGCGACAATATTAGTAACACCGAATAAGGAAAGGAAATCGTTAAAGAGATTTACACCCACATTTGAAATAGCATTGAAGCCAATTAATGAGAATAAGAAAAAATTGAAGAACATGTAAAACCCATCCAGCCAAAAATCCTTCCTTACTATAGACTGTTCCGTCCTCCATGGAAAAATAATTTCTAAAAGCCACACTACAAGCGACAGGCCTACAAGCCAATAAAAGTAATTATGCCATGAAGGGTATAATAATTCCTGCTGCAAATAATTCCAGTACCCGCTAAAACCCCCGGCAAATATTTTTAAATATTTCTCAATCATTTATATAGTTTCCGGGCGTGTTAATAATAATAAGAACATCACTTTGATCTTTATTTCCTTCCAGCATAAAAAGCATCTGTTGTTGTAATAACTAATTTTTTAGTTTATTAAATTCGTTTTGTATTTGCTTTGCACTCACCACACCTGATCGCCTCCACTTCACTTCACCATTTTTAAAAATTATAAGTGTAGGTACTCCCTGAACCTGGTAAGCTGCGGAAGCACGCGGGTTGCGGTCAACATCAATTTTTATGATAGTGATTTCGCCTCCAACCTCCTTCTTTAATTCCTGGAGTGTCGGTGCCATCACTTTACAAGGGCCACACCATTCTGCAAAAAAATCAACGAGAACAGGTTTATCACCTTTCATTATTTCAGCAAAACTTTTATGGGTTGGTTGACTTTTCATATTTCTTTTCTTTTTTGAATAAACCCATAATCAGGATACCAAATACGACAAAATAAATTGTACTTCTAAATGGGTTGGATGTGATAGCACAGGTACCCGTTAAGCAGCCTACATATTTCCAATAAACAAAGCCGCCTAAAGCTCCTGCCAAAGCTCCAATAAAATACAGCTTATTTGTTTGAAACCACTTCTTCATAATGCATGTCTTCTTTTTTATTGTTTGTAATACGGCTGTTCACTGCACAGCCACCGGCTCCGCAACAACCCACATTTGCAATAGCCATTCCGGCAAATACAACTCCCAAAATAATTGTGGCAGTTTCTCTTGCTGCAATGCCCTGCACCAAAATGCCAATGCCTAATACCAATCTAAGAATCCGCATAAAATTCCAGCCCTGTAATATTGTTTTCATAACTATTGTATTTGTCTTTTTAAACTTGTCCATGCGCCACCGTTGTAAACTTGTATTCCGGCAGAAGTTAGTATGGACTTCGCCATGCCACTTCGGTTGCCACTGCGGCACACTGTAACGATTGTTTTATTTAATCTTTTCAGGGCTCTGTGCTTCTTTTTTAATACTATCAAGAGGAATGTTTTTCGAGCCCTTTATATGGCCTCCCTGGTATTCGCTTTTAGTTCGCACGTCAACTATAACCGCACCCCTTCTTTTACCAGCTTTGCAAAATCTGCTGAAGGCCTGAAAAGTTTTTTTAAAAATGATAACATCTTATTTATTTTGTTTGTTGCAGCAGATCATCTAATCCACCACCGTTAATTACATTAGTTACACTTGCTTGTTTTAACATAGAAACCGCCATCCCGCTTCTGGCTTGGGCATGTTTTTAAGTTCTTCCACTTTTTGAGAAACCTCTTCTAACGGGATATTTAATGCATTGGGCAAATGCTCGCCGACAAATTCCTGCGGCGTCCTTACATCAGCTACAGTTCCTTTATTTATTTATTAATTCTCTCATTTTTTTTTTGTTGAGTTTTATTTAGAATGCCCCACTAATCTCTCTTTATTCATGGAATTACCTGTTGGAAAGCCAATAGCCGAACATTCTAAATTTAATTTTAGTTAATTGTTGATGGACAAACATAATCTGTGGTTTTAATTTGCCCGTTTTCTTTTATGGCTTTATAACCACCTTTTATATCAATCAAATTATCAAAGCCTCTTGCTTTTAAAATTGAATTAAAAATCATAGACCTGTAACCGCTTGCACAATGCACATGGTAGATTTTATCCTTATCAAGTGCAGCCATGCTTTCATTGATGTTATCAAGAGGCAGGTTATTTGCACCCTCCACATGTTCACTAAGATATTCGCCCTCTTTACGAACATCTATAATATACGCTTCTCCTTTATTTATCATGTCAGCAAGTTCATTTGCACCTATAGAAATTATTGTATCAGTTTCTTTATCACTTTGCTTCCATGCTTTAAAGCCACCTTTCAGGTAACCTATGGTATGATCATATCCCACACGGGCTAACCTTGTAATCACTTCTTCTTCCCCGTCTTCATCGGCTATAATCAACAGCTTTTGTTTTATATCAGGAATTAAGGTGCCCACCCAGGGAGCAAAGCCTCCGTCTATACCAATATTGATTGAGTTAGGAACAAAGCCTTTAGCAAAAGTTTGAGGGTCTCTTGTATCGAGCAGCAAAGCATCGGTTTCGTTTGCGGCAGCTTCAAAGGCATCGGGCGAAAGGGCATGATTGCCACGCTCCATTACATCATCTATGCTCTCATATCCTTCCTTATTCATCATTACGTTAAGTGGGAAGTAAGCTGGGGGTAAAGTTAAACCTGTAGTAACTTCTTTTATAAATTCATCTTTAGTCATAGTTGCCCTCAGAGCATAATTTGTTTGCTTTTGATGGCCTAAAGTATCGGTGGTTTCCTTGCTCATATTTTTGCCACATGCACTGCCTGCGCCGTGGGCGGGATAAACAATAACATCATCCGCAAGAGGCAGTATTTTATTTCTTAAACTATCGAACAAAGTGCCTGCTAAATCTTCTTTTGTTATGCTGCCAATTTTTTGTGCAAGATCTGGGCGGCCAACATCACCTATAAAAAGCGTATCGCCAGAAAATAGCGCAACATCTTTTCCATCTTCGTCCTTCAATAAGTAGCAGGTGCTTTCCATTGTATGGCCAGGCGTATGAAGCACTTTAAAAGTAACCTTTCCAATCTTAAACTCCTGGCCATCTTTTGCAATAATTGCATCAAAGGATGTAGCAGCATTAGGGCCGTAAACAATAGGGGCACCTGTCTTTTTTGAAAGGTCTATGTGACCGGAAACAAAATCAGCATGGAAGTGTGTTTCAAAAACATATTTTATTTTTGCATTATCCCCTTCAGCCTTTAAAATATATGGCTCAACCTCACGAAGCGGGTCAATTACAACGGCTTCCCCATTGCTTTCGATATAATAAGCACCTTGTGCTAAACAGCCTGTATAAATTTGCTCTATTTTCATTTGTAAATTATTTTGATCTGTAAAATTAGTTTAGAAAACAATGTTATTTAGTGACATAAGTCACGCTGGTTATCTAAAAAATATCTCTTTTGCAAGTATGTAAAAGCCCATAACCAGCACAAACCATCCGAAGCCCTTTTTCAATTTGTCGCCTGATATTTTTTTACCAATTAATGAACCAACGAAAATGCCGGCAATAGCTATAGTGGTTATTTTGAAAAGAAAAAGCCAGTCCATTGTAAAATGCCCGATGTCGCCTGTAAAACCAATCAAAGAATTTAAAGCGATGATGAATAATGAAGTTCCTACCGCTTCTTTCATAGGTAATTTTACAAGCAGCACTAAAGTTGGTATTAATAAAAATCCTCCACCCGCTCCTAAAAGACCTGTGGCTATGCCAATAGCAACACCATACATTAATAACTTTGGCAGATTTAGTTTTTGATTATTAACAAAAGCTTCATCGGTTTTTTTCTTTGGGCTTTTAATCATTGATATAGAAGCGGCAACCATTAAGATGGCAAACAGTACCATTGTAACAATTGGTGCGGTTATATTAAAACCACCAAGGTTAGCAATGTGCTCCGGGATCACTGGGATTAAAAACTTTCTGGTTAGAAATACAGTTGTTATTGAGGATAAGCCAAACAACAGAGCAGTTTTTATTCGCACAAGCCCTTTTAAATAATTATTAAAAGCGCCTACCAGGCTGGTAGAGCCCACAACAAATAAAGAATAAGAGGTCGAGAGAACCGGGTTGATACCGAATAAATAGACAAGAACAGGCACGGTTAAAATTGATCCACCACCACCTATTAATCCAAGTGAAATACCTATGAATAACGCTGCTATATATCCCATAACTTCAATAATTGTGATGCAAATTTGAAGTTATTTTATCGGGGAGACAGTGATATATATCACATAACATCAATCTTTTTTAATCCATTCAATAGAATTTCTATGAATAACAACCCAATTCTTTGCTTCCATTTTTTTCAGTAAGCGGCTAATTACTTCACGGGATGAATTGAGGTCGTTGGCTATAACCTGGTGGGTCATTTTTAAATTTGCTCCTAACTTCTTTACCTGTTTTTTTAAATAGTCCTCCAAACGTTCATCCATGTTGGAGAAAGCAATGGCATCAATTGTTTTTAAGAGTTCTTCAAAACGATTGCGGTAAGATGTAATTACAAACTGGTACCAGCTTTTGTATTTGCTCATCCACTGGTCCATAAACTCTAACGGAATGGCTAATACTGTAGCATCGGTAAGCGCTTTTGCCAATACTTCACTTGTTTCATGTTTGGCTGCACATACCATGGAAAGCGAACATGCCTGCCCAGCATCAAGATGATAAATAAAAAACTCTTTGCCTTCATCGTCTTCTCTGTATGGCTTTACCAAGCCATCTAAAATCAGCATTGTTGAACGAATTGTTTGCCCTACCCGAAGTAATGCTTCACCGGCCTTGACCTCTTTTATAGTTCCTTGCTTAAAAATTTCCTTATACAAGCCTTCTTCAAGGTTTGGAAAGAGATGTTTTATGTTGTTGATATCCATTGTAATTATTGCTGCAATTTTTTTTTATTTAGCGCTTCAAATTTTAAATGCTTTGCTTTTTGTTTTAGTTTAGATACAATTGATTTACCCTGCTTTATTCACCAAAGATGATGATTATAGTTTCAATTTTTGAATGCGGAAGGCATTGCGGTTGTCAAGTGTTTGTCTAAAGCAAGGTTGGCTGCAATAGCAGCAGACAATACACAACCGGAACCATGTTTTGCAAACACAACATCTTTATTGCCTCCTAATCTTTCATTATATCTGCATCAGCACCTTCCATTATTCTTAATAAACTTTTCTCGTCTCTATCTTCAAATAAATACTCGTTTATCTTTCTCGGACTACCATGTGCCAACAATAAATTGAGCTTGTCATTGTTCAATTGAAATTCTACTTTTATATGCGCAGGTAATGTTCTTAAATATTTGCGTTCGTCAGGCTTTACAATTGAATTGGTGTAAGAGATAGATATTTTACCCATATCTTTTTCTTCTTTATAGGCGCAACCGCAATCATCGCTCGTTAAACCGATACCCTGGTCGTAATTGCCTGCAATGGTTGGGATGCTCCTGCGTCTTATTTCATTGATTACTTCATTTGGCCAAATGTTATAACCCACTAAGTCGCCCAGGCAATAGATGGCATCTGGTTTTTGTTCTTCAATGCTTTTTAAACAGGATTCCAATGCAGGAAGATTTGCATGTATATCGCTAAAGAGTGCTATTCTCATAATATGATTTTATATCGTTTGAATTTCTTTATTTGAGTAATATTTTTTTCTAAACCAAAATGCCACGTTAACTAAAGAAATTAAAGCCGGTACTTCTACCAAAGGACCAATAACTCCTGCAAA
>JBBPZF010000762.1:0-4150 GCA_038199105.1 Chitinophagales bacterium
ATCTTGTAGATTTTGGGCATCAAATCAATTTTTATAAGGCGGCAAGATAATTTCAATTAATTAAAAGTATTTGTTAAATCAACCTGCTAAAAGTGTTGAATTTATTAGGATGGAATAAAATATAAGGGGAATTTCTACACAAGATTTTTATAGTTGTTCACTGGTTTTTCCGAAGCGTCTTTCGCGGTTTTGGTAGTCGGCTATAGCCTCGTATAAATTTTCTTTTCTAAAGTCTGGCCATAAGGTATCAGTAAAATATAATTCAGAATATGCGAGCTGGTATAGTAAAAAATTACTGATGCGGTATTCGCCACTCGTTCTTATCATAAGCTCGGGGTCAGGAAAACCGGCGGTACAAAGCTTTTGCTCGAAAACTTCGTTTGTTATGTCTTCCGGCGCAAGCTTGCCTTCTTTTACCTGCGAAGCTATTTTACTGACAGCATTGATTATTTCCCACCGGCTGCTATAGCTTAATGCCATTATAAGATGCAGGCCTGTATTAGATCTGGTTTCCTCACATGCTTCAAATAATTCTCTCCTCGCGGAAGGTGGAAGTAAATCTGTATCTCCAATCACATGCAATTCTATATTGTTCTTATTTAAAGTAACTACTTCCTGCTTTATAGTCTGCACGAGCAATTCCATCAAACCGCTAACCTCGTCTTTCGGGCGGTCCCAATTTTCTGTACTGAATGCGTATAGTGTGAGATATTCAATACCAAGCTCCGCACAACCTTCCACTATATTCCTTACACTTTCCACACCGCTGAAATGCCCAAATAGTCTATCTTTTCCTTTTTCTTTTGCCCACCTTCCGTTGCCATCCATTATTATTGCAATATGCCGTGGCAGCTTATTTGCAACTATTTGTTCTTTAAAGCTCATTGTGCATTTTAAAAAAATTAAGCCAGGTGCTTTACCTGACTTGCGTGCAAAAATAAGGAAATACGATTATAATTTACGACGCTATACATACCGCATTTGCACTCAAAAAAATGAATACTGATTTTCCATATTGGATGTTACTGAAGCTCTCTGCTGTTGCTTTAAAAATATATTGTTTTTGCTTGTTTTGCCTATTTTTAGAAATGATAATTTCCAATGTTTTTGGTTAAAAATCACGAAAACCTTTTGCTAATAATAAAATAAAAAAATCATGGCTTTAATTATTGAAGTAAAAGGAATAAAGCCTGCCTGGGGCAATAATTGTTTTATAGCGCCGAATGCAACCCTTGCCGGAGACATAATAATGGGCGATGATTGCAGCATTTGGTTTAATGCTGTTATCCGCGGAGATGTAAATTTTATCAGGATGGGTAATAAGGTAAACGTGCAGGATGGGGCTGTAATTCACTGCACTTATCAAAAAACTTCCACGATCATCGGTAATAATGTAAGCATCGGACACAATGCAATAGTACATGGATGCGTTATAGACGACAATGTGCTCGTAGGCATGGGCGCTATAGTGATGGACAATGCCAAAGTAGGCAGTAATGTTATAATTGCCGCAGGCGCAGTAGTTCTTGAAAATACTATAATAGAACCGGGAAGTATTTATGCAGGCGTGCCCGCTAAAAAAATAAAAAGTATGCCGCAGGAACTAATTGATGGCGAAATAAACCGCATTGCAAATAATTATGTGATGTATGCGGGCTGGTTTAAAGAAGATAAAATTGAAGTATAGAAACTTAACATTGCGTTCGGAAAACCAAAAGTGAAAGTTTTGCGTCATATATCTAATTGATGTTTATGAAAAAAATGTTTGTTGCTCTTGTGTGTCTGTGGATATTTTCAGGATGTTCCGTATTTAGAAAAAATGAAAAATATGGTTGCCCTACAAACGGAAAAAATATAGGCGCCGAAAGGATAGCTTCCGGAGATAAGGATGCCATAAAAGCCGCAAGAAAAGCAAAGAAATTCAAGTCATAAAAATCATAGCCCGTTTTTAATCCAACAAAAAATAAAATCCCTATTCCATGTGTTATCATTTAAAAACAAATTTTGGCGGCACTGAAGCTGTAATTGACGACAACTGCGGTGTGTCAAAATTTTATTCCATTGCGGACATTCTTTCGGAAGGCTTACATGTAAGTTTTCTAAACCAGGTAGATGATGCCGAAACACTGGATTGGGATTTTAAATACAAAGATTATTTTCTCACCCTTCATTACAACACATTTAATGGAGTATCTATTCTTCCTCACACTAAAGGATTGCCTAAAGAGAATAAGGCGGTGAGAGAAGTTGCGAGATTTTTGGAAAGGAATGCTTATTAATGCCCCTATCCCCCGAAGGGGGAACTTAGATCAAATCTTTACCGATGGCAATGCGGTTTTAAATTTCAAAACGTTTTAATTTTTTCTATTTCTACCGGACAAATTAATGATCCGTGGAAATGGACTTTTCGCTACCATTTTTTAGTCTCAATTGAATCAAGAATAGTCAGGTAACTAATATATCTTTTTTCTGAAATTTTTCCTTCGTTTACTGCCTGCTTTACTGCACAACCCGGCTCCTCGATGTGCATACAATTATTAAACTTGCATTCGTTTACTAATTCTTTCATTTCCGGAAAATAATGGGATAGCTCTTGTTTTTCAATATCCATTAAAGCGAACTCACGCAGGCCCGGTGTATCAATAATTTTTCCGCCGCCCGGCAGGTCATACATTTCAGCAAACGTAGTAGTATGAAGGCCTTTGCCGCTCCACCCGCTTACATCCTGCGTTTTAAGTGTAATGCCTGGAAATATATGATTGACGAAAGAAGATTTGCCAACACCAGAATGGCCACTGATCAACGTTGTTTTATTTTTGAGAACATCTATTACTTCATCCACTCCTTTATTTTCCAATATACTCATGGGCAAAACCTTATAGCCTGCCCGCTCATACTCCAGCGTAAATTCTTCCAACTGCTCAAGTTCTTTTTTTTTATAAACATCAACTTTATTAAAAACTATTATCGCCGGTACATGGTAAGCTTCGGAAGCCACGAGAAACCTGTCAATAAATCCGCGTGAAGTTTTAGGATCTTTTAGGGTAGCAAAAAGCAGGCTCTGATCCAGGTTAGACGCTATGATGTGATGCTGGTGTTTATTATGTGGCGATTGCCGTGTAATATAATTTTTGCGCGGATAAATATTATTGATGATCATAAAGCCGTCTTCATTTTCTTCCTTATCAAAATCTACTTTATCGCCCACGGCCAGCGGGTTAGTGGAGGTGATATTATCGATCTTAAATTTCCCCTTTATGCGGGCGTTTATCAGGTCACCATTATCATCTCTTACCTGGTACCAGGTGCCCGTTGATTTATATACAAAGCCATTCATAAATGCAATTTAGCAGATTGATACAAGAATAAGATTGTAAGCGTGGCTACGGAAATTTTTTGAAGACGGTATATCGTAATAATATTTCTAAAAGCAGCAAGGCCATGGCGGCAAACACGAACGGATAAAATTTTTCTGTAGAGCGATGAAACGTAGTTATCTGCACTTTTGATTTTTCAAGATGATCTATTTCGTTATAAATATTTTCAAGGCTTTTATTATCGGTTGCCCTGAAATATTTTCCGCCGGTTTCAGCCGCAATATTTTGCAGCAGCTTTTCATCTATTGCTACCTTTTCATTTTGCATTACTATTCCCAGCGGCGTATTAATTGGCGTGGCGGCATAGCCATCAGTACCCACACCAATTGTATAAACTTTTACTTTAAATGTCTTAGCAATCTCTTTCGCAGTTGCAGGATCAATAAGGCCGCCATTATTAATGCCATCCGTAAGCAGAATAACGACCTTGCTTTTTGCCTTGCTGCTTCTTAACCGGTCCACACTTGTTGCGAGGCCCGAGCCAATAGCGGTGCCATCTTCAAGAAGGCCATTGCGTATTTGTTCTATCTGGGCTTTCAGTACATAATGATCCGTAGTGAGCGGGCATTGGGTAAAACTTTCTCCCGAAAAAATCACAATGCCGATCCGGTCGCTCGTGCGATGATCTACAAAATTTTCAGCAACCGTTTTTGCAGCCTCCATCCTGTTTGGTGAAAAATCCTGCGCCGTCATACTGCCACTTACATCAATACACAAAATAATATCCACGCCTTCTCCTTCCGATTCCTGCTCGTCGAACTTAATCTGCGGCC
>JBBPZF010000763.1:0-3102 GCA_038199105.1 Chitinophagales bacterium
AAAACGGTAAAGGAATGGTAGCATACAGCCTGGCAAAATCCTTAATTTTTCATTTGGCTCAATTAATGAATGATGAGGCAAAGGGAAAAAATGTAGTAACGAGTGTGGTTGTACCCAGCACAATTGACACGCCTCCTAACCGGAAATCCATGCCTGACGCCAATTTTGAGAAATGGGTAAAGCCGGAAGCCATTGCTGATGTCGTTTACTGGCATTGTACTGATGAAGCTGCGGTGTTGCGGGAACCTATTTTGAAAGTGTATAATAATGCATAAATGCAAAGAGCTTTAATCCCATAAGAGTTTAAATTTTTCTAATAAAAACCTTCTTTACCAGGCATAATAGAATACAAAAAATTCTGTTAATGCTATTGACACCGCAATTCTTTCTTATTACATTTGATTTCATTCTTCAACTTCAACCGAAACGATAATCATACTTCTACATCCCAAACAGATCTTAAGAATTTCCGGGAATATAAATTAGTATGTAAAAGATTTTACTCATAATAAATCATTCGTTTTGAAATCAAAGCTTTATCGTTTTTTAATTGCCTGTGCAGGATCAGATGAAGACATCCTCACAAAATGCCCGCGTTCAGAACACATAAAACATGCAGGCTTTGGCGCCCTCGTTTTGGTACCGGCCACGCTGGGATTATTTTCTATGACCTACGCAATTTCAACCTTTATCGCAAGCCCGTATTTGTATATACTTGCCGGGCTTGTTTGGGCAAGTATAGTTTTCGTTTTCGACAGGTTTATTATTTCTTCTTTTCGTAAAAAAGGGAATGTCTTAAAAGATGTTACCTCGCTTACCTTCCTATCACGTCTGGTGTTTTCCGCCTTTGTGGGAATTGCTGTAGCCCATCCTTTAATATTGCTTTACTTCCACGAAAGCATTGAGGTAAATATGAATGAAGTGGCACATGCAAAAGTAGATAGCATTGAAAATGTTTATCAGCTTCAGAAAAAAAATTTACAATTAGAAAACGATACTTTAGGAAGAAATTTAATTGCACTGTCTGACACGATCCATATCCAGGAAGGTATTCTTCACGATGAAATAAAGGGAGTAGTAAGAAGCGATGACAGAACAACGGGTAAGTCTGGTGAAGGGCCTACATTTAAATATGATACAGCTTATTTAAACCGGTTATATTATGATCTTGGACAGTCAAAAAAATCGAATGAAGCAAAAAAAGTTGACAACGACATTGCAATAGTGAAGCTCGATTCCGCGAGGACTTCAAAAATAAACCGCCTCACTTTTAGCCACGATTATCTTGAAAGAGAAAAAGCACTAAGCAGGCTTACTGCTGATAATAGTATCATCAGGATTACCACTTGGTTCCTCGTAATCTTTTTTATATTGGTTGACGTTTTACCCGTTACCTGGAAAGGCTTGACCAGCAGAGGTCCTTACGATGAATACCTGAATGAAAAAGAATTATTAATAAGAAATGACGTGCAGGAGAATGTGATAGATTCAGAAACGAAACTTGAAATACATAAACTGGATAAGGAAAAGGAATTAGCAGATCATATTGAAAGATTACGCCAGGGCGAATCCGTGAGTAGGAAGTTTAGTAACGTGTAGGTGGTGCTCCTTTATTTATTCCTAATGAAGAAGCACCATTAATCTTTTTTTGTTTTCAATTTATTGATAACATACTTCCCAATTTCTTCGCCCACTACTTGTCCATATTTAACTGCAGGCAAATAATGAATACCCCCGTAAAAGCGGCTGATGGCAGCTTCATTTGAGGCATCATAAAAAGAATTAAAACTTCTGGCTGGTAATCCAAATTCATTTTCAGTAGAATCAGTGAAATGGAAATTATCTCCAAATAACTTTGTAAGTATAATGGACGCACCAGTAGATATTAGGCTGTGCGCACTTGTATATTCAGGAAACGGAGGCGTTTGCAGCACAGGCCTCCAGTCTGGATCAATATATTTATTAATGTAAGATTCAGGCCGTATTACCACACTTCGGTATTTTTCATCCCAACTGCTTATGAAGCAATCAGCAATTGTTGTGGCGACGCATGCGTATGCCTCTGCTGATGCGACAGGGCCTGCGCCTGCCTTTTCACATACGAGGCGTGTTATATTTATCCAATGGCCGCCAGGTGAAATTTTCTTCACAGCATACATAACATGGCCCCGCTGATTTATTTTGAAAGGATTGCAATCCCAAAAATTAGCAATTTCATCCTGCTCCGGTGTATTACTGTTTACCTGCAAATACACTGCAATAGCAGTTTTATAGAACTCGCTCGTACTGTCAGTTGAAAACACTGGCGGATGCACCGGCCTGAACTCCTGGGCAGAATCAATGATAAACGTTCTTATCCGGTTCCAATGCGGCTCGATCGCTTTTATATAAACAGGTGGCGTTGGTTTCCAGGAGGCCGGATCATTCTGCACAGTATAAGCAGGCAAGGACCGCGTTTGTTTATAATTGTCCTTACTTATCCAATCAAGGATATGGTCTGCCATTTTCTGGCCATACACAATTGAATTGTCAAATACATCAGCCGGCATACCATCTTTCTTAAATTCCTCCATGAGAGATGCTTCAAAATCATCTACTTTTTCTTCGGAGATCACCAACGATTTTCCAACAGTGAGAATGGCGTGGACTGCGGCTAAAGTAAAACTACATTGCTTATCTTCTTCAGGTGCTGGCGAAGGCAACAGGCCATGCAGTTGGCCTGCAAGGCTTATGTAGGATGGATCTTCGTGTATCAATGTCTCATAAGCGGCCACGGAGATATAAGCATAAGTGCGGCTGGCTACCGGCGGTGAATAAATATCATACACCATCACATCTGTTATTTCTTTTATAGCCCGGTGAATGTAATCGGCATTTTCAGTTTTACTTTTCCAGCCAGGTATTCCTGCATTTGCATAAGAACAGGTAAGCATACACGTTAGGTAAATAAAAATTATCTTTTTCATAATACCTTTCTTTTAATTCCTTGGAAATTAGTAATGCTTATCTCTTTAATATTTTTTTCTACAGGCAATGTGCGTGATGATTGTGATAAATAGGTAGAGCCATAATAAAATTCCATTCTTCTTTTTTTACCATCCT
>JBBPZF010000764.1:0-13339 GCA_038199105.1 Chitinophagales bacterium
TATTTTGGTTTCTATAATTTGCTCTATCTCCTGCACAACAGTTTTGGCATCGTCATTATTATTAAAATGACGTTGCGGAATTTCATAAATTTTAAAAAGATTTCGCAATTGACACAATTGATTTTTTACTATTCTATTATTAATTGATCATCTATCTCCTCCAGTATCGGAGAATAAATAGTTTTATCCTTTACTTCATCATTTACCATTTCAATAAACTCATCTAAGGATTTCGTTCCTTCATCACCTTTGCCTTGTCTTCTTACCGATACCATATTCTCACTCACTTCTTTCTCTCCTATAATAAGCATTAGCGGAACTTTTGCCAGTTCGGTATCTCTTATTTTCTTGCCTATCTTTTCTCCTCTGTCATCTAACTCGGCACGAATATCATTATTTTTTAATTCAGATAAAACATTTTCCGCATAGGTTATGAACTTGTCACTTATAGGAAGAATCTTTACCTGCACCGGCGTCAACCACATCGGAAACTTACCAGCACAATGCTCTGTAAGCACCGCAATAAATCTTTCAAGGCTTCCGAACGGCGCCCGGTGGATCATTACGGGGCGATGTTTGGCATTGTCTTCTCCAATATACGTTAAATCAAACCGTTCCGGCAAATTATAATCTATTTGGTTTGTGCCTAATTGCCATTTGCGGCCAATTGCATCCCGCACCATAAAGTCAAGCTTTGGCCCGTAAAAAGCGGCTTCTCCATACTCAATCACTACATTCTTTAAACCCTTTTCTTCAACAGCTTCTATAATAGATTTTTCAGCCTTCTCCCAATTTTCATCACTGCCAATATATTTTGTATGATCTTCTTTATCCCGCAGGGAAATTTGCGCCGTGTATTCTGTAAAGCCCAGCGATTTGAAAACATACAATACAAGGTCAATTACTTTTTTAAACTCTTCCTTCACCTGGTCTGGCATACAAAATAAATGCGCATCATCCTGTGTAAAGCCACGCACTCTTGTAAGGCCATGCAATTCGCCTGACTGCTCGTAACGATAAACAGTCCCAAACTCTGCAAGCCTTAGAGGAAGGTCTTTGTAGCTCCGTGGAGATGATTTGTAAATTTCACAATGAAAGGGACAATTCATTGGTTTTAAAAAAAACTCCTCGCCTTCCACCGGTGTCTTAATAGGCTGAAAACTATCCTTGCCATATTTTTCAAAATGCCCGCTGGTAACAAATAAATTCTTTGACCCGATATGTGGCGTTATCACCGGGAGATAACCTGACTCTATTTGAGCCGCTTGTAAAAAGCGCTGAAGCCTTTCGCGAAGCATAGCGCCCTTTGGCAACCACAGCGGCAAGCCTGCTCCTACTTTTTCAGAAAAGGTAAAGAGCTCAAGTTCTTTGCCCAATTTTCTATGGTCACGTTTTTTTGCTTCTTCTAAAAAGACGAGGTACTCATCAAGTTCTTTTTGATTAGGAAAAGAAACGCCATAAATGCGGGTAAGCATTTTATTTTTTTCGTCTCCTTTGTAGTAAGCGCCGGCAATGCTGTTTAGCTTAATGGCCTTGATAGCTCCTGTTGATGGAATGTGCGGCCCACGGCACAGATCAGTGAATTTGCCTTGTGTGTAAAAAGTGATACTTCCATCTTCAAGACCGTTCAATAAATCAAGTTTGTATTCATCGCCTTTATTTTCAAAATATTTTATAGCATCGGCCTTGGATGTTTCTTTTCTTTCAAATGAATTATTCTGCTTTGCCAGCTCTTTCATCTTCTTTTCTATCTTCTCAAGATCTGCTTCCGTAATCTGCTTATCGCCTAAATCCATATCGTAATAAAAGCCCTTTTCTATTGGAGGGCCCACCCAAAATTTTACCCCCGGGAAAGCGCCCTCAACAGCCTCCGCCATCAGGTGTGCTGAAGAATGCCAAAAAGTGGACTTTGCTTTTTCATCATCCCAGGTAAGAAATTTTACAGATGCATCGCTATTTATCGGACGGCTTACATCCCAAACTTCTTCATTTACTTCTGCCGCTAACACCTTCCTGGCCAATCCTTCGCTTATTTTTTTTGCAATCTCTATCGCCGTGGATCCCTTGTCATATTGCCTTACAGCACCATCAGGAAAAGTAATATTGATAGATCCATTCACCTCATTCATTTGTTCGAATATTTTTTAGAACTGCAAATTTAACGAAGTATTAGACAAAGAAACCATTCAATTGAAGGATTGGCTTTTAATAACTTTTAAATTTGTCCCAAGGCCTGAGATAGTGATTTTACTACAAAAAATTGCTTAGGTTGGTTGTTCAAATTTTATTTATTCTAATGAAAATATTTTACATCTTTTTCTTCTTGCTGGTTGCTTCTTCGGTGACAGCCCAAAACTTCGACGGACAATGGAAGGGTGGTTTTAATGAAACGAGTTATGGATTCTCAGGCATGGGCGATAACGGCATTGATTACGTACTTGAGCTACAGACTCAGGGCGCAAAAGTTTCAGGTTATTCCTATACATATTTCAATGAAGGCAGTAAAAGATATTATACTATTTGCAAGCTGACGGGCACTATAGACAGGGCAAATAAGGAGATTGTTGTTACAGAAATTGAACGCACAAAATTTAACACGCCACCTAATTTTCAAAACTGTTTTCAAACACATAAGCTGTACTACGTGCAGGATAGCGCCGATGTAGAGATGCTTAAAGGCACATGGATACCAGCCCCTAATCAAACAGGTAATTGCGGGTACGGCACTACGTTACTTTCACGCAGAATTGTAAAAAAATTACCTATGGGGATTGCATCTGCAGAGAAGCCTGCAAAAAAATACGTTCCGAAAAACAAAGAGGTTACTGCCAGGAGAAACAATTCGCCGGTGAAAAAAGCTCCTGAGAAAAAAGCACCACTTCAAAAATCCACTTCGCCGGAAAAAGACAATGATATTGTAAAAGATCAAATCGCAACTCCACCAACAGTGGAAAAGCCTGTAATCACCAGCGGCCCGGTTGCAGGATTTAAATCACGCAGAAAAGACATTATAAAAACGATCCCCATTTCCCAGGAAACATTTAAGATTGACTTTTATGATAATGGTGAAATAGACGGCGATTCTATTTCTGTTTTTTACAAGGGTAGATTGGTTTTATCTCACCAGCGCTTAAGCGACAAGCCAGTATCATTAAAACTTTCTTTGGATGATCTTACCGGCGATAATGTGGTAACTATGTATGCGGAAAATTTAGGCACCATACCTCCAAACACTGCGCTAATGATCGTTACAGACGGGGACAAAAGATATGAAGTAAGAATAACGTCTGATACTGAAAAGAGCGGTAGTGTTGTTTTCGTGCACGACAAATCGAAATAGTATGGAAAAATTTATTGTTGTAATAGAAAAGGCAGAAAATAATTACTCAGCATTTTCTCCTGATTTACCGGGATGTATTACGGTAGGAACAACTATAGATGAAGTCATTTCCTTTATGAGAGAAGCTATTGAATTATACCTGGAACAACTTACAGAGAAAAATGAAGCCATTCCGCATTCTAAAACCTTAGGCAATTATATACAGGAGGGAGTCTTTGATGATGACCAGATTGGAGAAGAATATTACATAGCAAAAATAGAAGTGCATACTCCAAAAGTTGCAGCGTAGGCACAAGATAAAATCTCGTGCTGCAATATTTAGTACTTAGCTGCACCTGTTTTATAAGCCCACCACATTAGCACAAATTGTAAAGGAAATAATCTCACCCATGCCACCCAGGGAGGGAAACAAAATGCCGGCGATACACAACCTTTTAATTGAATCATGTAAATATGTGCGGGAATAAAAGCGATCAATAAAATAATAGTAAGGTTCAGTGATATTTTTCTTGTTGCAGGAATTAACATCAGTATCGAACACGCGATTTCCAAAATTCCGCTTACATAATTAATCATCTCTTTAAATGGGAAATATGGAGGAATGATTTTAAAATAATTTACCGGATGCCAGAAATGATTAATGCCTGCACCAAAATAAAACAGGCAGAAGATTGTGAGGTTAATTTTTTTCAGCATAGATATAAAATGTACGATATAAGATATACGATGTTAGATGTACGATGTACGATGTAAAATATTTCGGATCACATATTTTTTCAATCGCTCCTACATAAATCTTTGGAAATCTAAAATTTAAAATTCCATGTAATGGAAGGGATTACGGGAAATAATGAAACCTGTTTAGCCTGCACTTGCAGCGTACCATTGTATGGGTTTCCTGTCTGATCAAAATAAATGAAGTAAGGATTTTTCCGGCTGTAAACATTATAAACACTAAATACCCATTCACTTTTCAATTTCCGCTGCGGATGCTTGTTAGGGCTATAAGTTGCGGCCAGGTCAAGACGATGATAAGATGGAAGCCTGTATTCATTAATTCGGCTATACTGCTGCGTTAGTATACCATCATAGATATAAAAACGCTGCGGTAAAGTAGCAGCATTTCCCGTAGCGAAAATAAAAGTGCCCGACAATTTCCACTTCTTCGATAATTCATAAATACCTACAACTGAGAGATCGTGGCGCCTGTCGTATTTCGCGGGGTATTCATCGCCGAAATTTAGTGCAGCAAATTTTCTGAAAGTCCAGCTTAGAGTGTAGCCAATCCAGCCAGTTAACCTGCCCCTGGACTTATTTATAAATAATTCAGCGCCATAGCTTTTCGCTTTCCCGAAAGTAAAAAAGTTTTCAGTGTCTTCCAGGCTTGCAGGCGTATAACCTTCTTCGTATTCTATTTGATTTCTTAAATCTTTATAATACACTTCCAACGAAGTCTCGTAAGTGTTGTCATTAAAATTTTTAAATAATCCTAGTGCATACAACCAGCTTTCCTGTGGCTTTACTTTAATTGTACTCGGCACCCATATATCTGTAGGTAATGTAGTGCCTGCATTGCTAACCAGGTGAATGTATTGAAAGTTCCTGGTGACAGCAGCTTTTACAGAAGTTTCATCATTTAACGCATAGCGTAACGTGACCCTTGGTTCAAAGCCAAAATATGTTCTAACCGGCTGTCCTTTTTTATATTCAACACTATCAACCCGGTTTCCGTTTACATCAGTTGTATAACTCTTGTAAGGGCCTACTTGTTGAAATATGCTTTCCCGCAGGCCTGCATTTATTTTTATTTTATCACTTATGTCCCAGTCATCCTGGATATATACTGCGGCTTCATGAGAATATTTTTGCTGCGCATTGTTAGGCATAAATTTTACCGTATCCTGGCTTCCTGTAACTACGGAGGGAGTAAATGTGTGGTAAGTATAAATGCCTCCGAATTTAATTTTATGATTGGTAAACGGATAGAGGTCAAAGTCCTGTTTCACATTCCAGTCTTTAATGCCGGAGCGCAAATTGATTTCGAAATTATTTTGATTGGCGCCGAAATTAAAATTGTAATCGTTATACACTAAGGTTGTATTGGAGAACAAACGATTATTAAATACATGGTTCCACCGGAAAGTACCTGTGGCATTTCCCCAGGGTATATGCACATTTAAAGATTGCTTGGCATTGAGAAAATCAAATTTATCCTTACCAAAATACCCGCTTAAATAAATGTGGTCTTTTTCAGAAAACTTATAGTTGATCTTGGCATTAAGGTCATAAAAATAATAACCTGATCCGCTGAAGGCATTTGTTTTTTTAATAAAGGGTTTTACCAAAGCATCTACATACGTCCGTCTTGCAGAAACAATAAACGATGCTTTATTTTTCTTCACCGGCCCTTGTATAGACAGGCGCGAAGCGATCAACCCAATGCCGCCTTCTACCATAAAGTTTTTATCATTGCCTTCCTTCATGGCAATATCGAGCACGCTGGAGAGGCGGCCTCCGTATTGTGCAGGCATACCGCCTTTTATTAGAGTTGTATTTTTAATAGCATCGCCATTGAAGATGGAGAAGAAACCAAATAAGTGGCCGCTGTTATAAACAACTGCATCATCGAGCAATATCAAATTTTGATCAGCGCCTCCTCCCCTTACATACAGGCCGGAGTTGCCTTCACCGGCGCTTTGCACACCAGGTAAGAGTTGCACCGCTTTAAGCACATCTACTTCTCCAAGAAAAGCAGGAATAGATTTTATTTGGTTGATGGAAAGATCAAGCCTGCCCATTTGCGCATTCTTTACATTTGCATCTCTCTTTTTTGAAGAAATAATTATTGCCTGTTCCGTAGTCACTTTGGGCGCCATTTCAAAGTTGTATTGTACATCAGTACGAAGATCAATTTTTACAATCTTTGGAAGATAGCCAACGCGGGTACATATAAAAAAGTAAGTGTTCCCGGTAAGAGTTATAGAGTAAAATCCGTATTGATTGGAAGCGATTCCTTTTGACTGGCCCTCCACAGAAATTGTTGATCCGATAAGGGTTTCGCCGGAAAGAGAATCCTTTACATACCCACTAAGTGTGTATTTATTTTGTGACCATACAAAGATGGGGAGTAAAAAAAAGGCTACAGATAGTAACTGTTTCAACTTAAATTTTATAAGAAAACCTTATTTAATGGTATCTTTTATTTCACCACAGTTAAGCATAGACGCTTTAAATTGCGGATCATGTTTACCGAGGTAAGGATTTATAATTTCTTTTGTGTTGCTGAGCCAGTTGCCTTCTTTACCATCTCCAAAGGCCATTGGGCAATTTTGCCAATATAATTTTTCGCCTTCGTACCCTATCGTTCTTAAGAAAGGATATAAATTTTCAGAAACCATTCTAAAATCCTGGCGCATTTCTGTAATATCATTTTCCATAAGTATGGCCTGGGCATTTGCTTTTATATCACTGATTTCCTGCCGGGCCGCCATTACGATTTGTGAATCTTCTTTTTGTAAATCATCAAGTTTTACACTGTCCATCATGGTTATGAATTTTTGCGCCTCGTTTTTTACCTGAAAAGTATCCGCTTCCACAAAAGCGCTTTTCATATCGAGATAAGAATTTACAGAATTAGAAACGCTTTGATTAAACTCCGGCGTATGCTTACCTAAGGAAATTGATTCCTGCTTTGGCGCATTATCGTGCGGGCCATCTGTTTTAAAAAAAAGCCACCAGGCTCCAAACAAAACGGCTGCTAAAAAAAGTATTGCTAATAAACTTTTCATCCTTAAAATTTTTCCGGCGAAGTTAAGACATAAACCTTCAAGGGTTTTGTGCTGCCGCTATGAATATTACACATCATTGCCTGGGAAGTTTAAAATATTCTTTGTTTTTTTCTATTTTACAATACTCATTTAATTTTTATGGATAATCCCCAAATGAAAGATTATATAATACCCCCTTTACCTAAAACGATAGACGAGGTAATTGTGCAGCTTCAGCAAATAATAGATCATTGCAAAGCGACTAATAATTGCGCCGGATATTTTGCGGTATTATATCACAAGGTGACGTGTAAGATAAAAGATAACATTTCGCAAAAAAGCTTTGAAGACGGTACAAGAATGGAGCGCCTGGATGTGATATTCGCGAACCGGTACATTGAAGCTTACAATTCGTGGATCGCCGGAAAGGCAATGACAGCTTCGTGGCTAATAGCCTTCAACAAGGCGTCGGATAATGCTTTTCTTGTGTTGCAACATTTGCTAATAGGAATGAATGCTCACATTAACCCGGACCTTGGCCTTGCTTCTTCAAAAGTGATGGAGGGTTTTGCATTGGATGATATTCACAATGATTTCAACACAATAAATAATTTGTTGGGAGCGATGATAGACAATATGGAAGATTGCCTTACCAAAGTAAATCCTTTGATGCGGTTGCTGCATTTGAACTGGTTTAAGTATGATGAGATGCTGGTTCAATTCAGCATGAAAACAGCCAGGGATGGCGCCTGGGAATTTTCAAAAGAAATAAATGGAAAAACGGGAGGCGCGTTTGATGATTGTCTTACTGCAAGAGATAAACGTATAGCTCATTAGGGAAAATAATTGCTGAGCCCATAGGCATTCTGTTAAGAACGATCGTAAAACTCACGAGGCTTTTTGAGAAAAAGAACGTTGCAAATGTGATGGAGTTTTTAGGTGGCTGAAAAAGTTTTGAATCTTAGAATCACCGATACACCATATGTAGTTAAACCCTTCCAGGGTTTGTGGTTTCAAAATTTTTATAAGAAATGAAAACATTAATGAAACTTAAAATCAAATTCGGAATCATTCTTTACAAAATTCAATTACAATTTACCTTTAATCTGTGAACACGAATGTTCTACCTAATCCTGTATGTTATATTTGGTGGTTAGTTTCCAATTCATCAATTTCGGGCAATTTTATATGAATATTTCATTTGAGAATACAGAGATCGCGTTTGAATATAAAACTGACAAGGAGCTCAGGAAGGCAAAATTTCTCTTCGCTTCCATGGCAATTAACTGGCTCGTAAAGCTTGGTACGAGCGTAACTCCATGGATTATTAAATCAGGCTTGCCCATAAAAGGCCTTATAAGAAAAACTATTTTCAAACAGTTTGTAGGCGGAGAAACATTAGCCGAAACATCAAAAGTTGCTGATAAATTAAGCCGCTTTCATGTGCAGGTAATTCTCGACTATGGCATAGAGGGAAAAGAAGGAGAAGAAAATTTTGACCATGCTGCCGATGCATTCATAGAAGTTATTAATTACGCCGCCACCCAAACAAATATTCCATTTATAAGTATAAAGCTTACCGGTTTTGCCAGGTTTGATCTACTGGAAAAATTAGACAAAGCCTCTCAATACGAGGATGTAATAAATGGAATTATTCCAACAAAAATATTAAGTGATGATGAGAAAATTGAATGGGCAAAAGTTGAAAAAAGATTAGAAAGAATTTGCGAAGCTGCTTACAAAAACAATGTTGGAGTGCTAATAGATGCGGAAGAAAGCTGGATTCAAAAACCCGTGGATGCCCTGTCAATAAAGATGATGCAAAAATTCAATATTACTAAGGCCGCAGTATATAATACTGTGCAGCTTTACCGCGTGGGACAGCTAAAGTTTTTAAAAGATAATTTTGAAGCATCAATAAAAAATAATTACAAAGCTGGCTTCAAACTCGTAAGAGGCGCCTACATGGAGAAGGAACGCAGGCGTGCGGAAGAATTAAGTTATGCCTCCCCTATTCAGGCTGATAAAAGCCACACAGATACTGACTACAATGCTGCGCTTGAATTTTGCATCGGCCACCTTGAGCAAGTGAACATGATTGTTGCTTCGCATAATGAATACAGCAATTTATATGCGGTAGAGTTGATGGAGAAATTTCAACATCCGTTAAATCATAATAACATTCACTTCTCTCAATTATATGGCATGAGTGATAACATCACTTTTAATTTAGCGAAGGCAGGATGCGCCGTTAGTAAATATTTGCCTTTCGGACCAATTAAAGATGTAATACCTTACCTGATGCGAAGAGCCCAGGAGAACTCATCGGCGAGCGATCAAACAGGCCGGGAGCTTGGGCTTATAAAAAAAGAACTTGCCCGGAGAAATGAGTCAGCAAATTAATCTTCTCAATCAAACTTCCATTTTAATAACCTGGTCTTCTACTAACGCAAAAATAGTATCTGTTTTTTTAGGCCTGAGTTTATATAAGCCGGTGAACATACTGAAAGCCGGCAGCACAGCATGATTAGCCGTAAAATAAAAACAAGGTAATTTGAGAGATTGCTTACCCACACCACTCACTTTTATACCCGGATGAATATGACCGGAAAAAGTAAACAGCTCTTCGCCTTCCTCTTCACAATGACTGCTAATATCGTGAGTGAAACAAAAGTTTTTGATGGATAATTTTTTTCTGCTCACCTGTATTTTTGCATCTTCATAAAATTTTGCAGGTAGCAAATCATGATTCCCTTTTATAAGATGAATAGACAAAGCTGGAAGATCATTTCGCCATTTCAGGAAAAAATCTATTTCCTTATTAGCGTGACTATGAAACATATCACCGGCAATAAGTAAAGTGGAAGGCTTAAAAAATTGTATTTGAGCAAATAATCTTTGCAGGTCTTCTTTATAAATATTTTGAGGAACGCCAATACCTGATTTTCTAAAATGCCCTGACTTGCCAAAATGCAGATCAGACAAGATCAGCGCGTTTTCTTCTTCCCAAAAAATACAGCGGGCAGGAGAAAGCCAAAGCGTTTGTTTATGAAGGACAAATTTATGAGGAGAGAACAATTTTTTTTGCGCAAATATAATCATCTCCATTTGTTGCAGGCAGAGCCTACCTTGCGGGCTTTAGTCAAATTTAGGCACCCCAAATTTTTTCAATATGAAATTGGATCTGTCCACCTTATCCTGAAACAAAGGTTGGTCGTCATATTTACCTTGTAATGTGGGCTTGATAGTATAGTCCTTTTGGATCTTCTTTTTAACTGGTGTCTTCGTTTTTTGCGTCTTCATAATTTTACAAATTTAATATTTTCGCCGCACAGAAAAAGCATAATATGTTATGTTTTTACGAAACGGTTCCCAATCCGTGCCTGTCAGACCCAGCACGGAAAAGTCCTGCTCAATAGCAGTAAGATTATTAGTGATACCCATGCGGTAAAGTCTTGTCCTTGCTATTGTGCTTCCGGATGCAATAACAATTGCGGCCGGATAATGGTCAGTAAAAATACAATGTTCTTGCAACGGTAGCTAATACTTTTTGGCTGTCATTATTGTTGGTAACACTTAGATCGTTGATGTAGTGAGAAGCAGGCTCTTTATCACCAAAGCCAAGATTGTAAATGCCTTTTACATTGATTTCACGATATCGAACAACTTTTGTGATAGCGCCTTTAGGTCCGATGCTTATAAAATCAAAATCTAAAAAGTCTGGTGAACTGTCAATGTGATAGCGGTCGTCAAGCATTTGAGATAAAAGTACTTGGTTTTAGTCAACCTTTGAAAAGTTTGCACATTGCCCACAACATTTTTCTTTGATATAAAATGATATTTTTAAAATCATTATCTGCTTCTGTAGTCCAGACTATTTGGTAAGCCATTGTGCTACCTTTTGCTTCATTTGTTCATGAGTAATATACCTGCCGCTTTGGTAGTCATCCAAGGCCCGGTTTAATTTGTGTGGCAACTCTTCCGGTAAATCAGAAATTGTAATACTATTAATTGCCTTATCAGGATGTAATAATTCATACACCTCGTCAATCAATTCTTCATCAGTCGTTGATTGAAGTGTTTGCAAAATATCTCCTTTCATTTTTTCTATCCATAATTAAATTTACAATATTTTTTAATTCGTGTAATTCGTGTCCTGAAATTCGTGTTATCGTATCTACTTCTCCAATTGCATTTGCATTTTACGTACCCTATCTTCAAGCTTTTCCGAGGTTAAATTTTCACGCATGCTGTCCACTTTTATAGGAAAGCAAAATGGGGTAAGCCTATTTGGAAATGTAATAACAATTTTACTTTTTTGAATGCGCTCCAGCATATTTCTCAGGCGTTGCTCTTCCATTTGTTGCTCCATCACCTCATTATAAGATTGGCGTAGCAATAAATTGTCCGGCTCATATTCTGCAAAAACATTAAACAATAAAGACGCTGATGATTGTAAATGCCTGGCTTTTTTCTGTTCGCCAGGAAAACCCTGGAATATCAATCCGCCGATCACAGCGATATCCCTGAATTTTCTTTTAGCCATTTCCACACTATTAAGGCTGCGTTGAATATCGGCTAATAAATTTTCAGGCGAAAAAAGTGCGTAGGCATTTTTATCATCTAACGGTATCGGCTGATCGCTTAATAATTCAAACCCGTAATCGTTCATAGCAATGGAAAAAGTTATGGGTGTAATACGGCTTATCCTATAAGCTAAAATCGCTGCCATCGCTTCATGCACTAATCTTCCTTCAAATGGAAATACAAAAAGATGAAAACCATCTTTTGTTTCAATGTGCTCAATTAAAAGTTCATTTTGCTTTGGAATGTGGGACAAGTATTCCTGTAATTCGAAAAGTGGCTGCAATACCTCAATTTCTTTATCCCTTTGAATTTTTACATTTGAATTTACCGTTCCTGCTTCATCAAATTTTTTTCTTAGCATAAAGCCAAGATTCGCGGATAGCGGCATTCTTCCTCCCTGCCAGCTTGGGATGATAGATTTTTTTGCATTGGATTTTCTTACCAGCGCTGTCATTTCTTTTACCATTGCAAATTCAAGCGTTCTGCCCGCAAGTGTAAAAACATCTCCCGGCTGCAACCTCGCAATAAACCATTCTTCTATTACGCCTACAAATCCGCCGCTGATAAATTTTACTTTCATCATTGGGTCACTCACAATTGTGCCTATATGCATTCGATGGCGCATAGCTATGCGGCGATTGTTTATTTTATAGAGGCCACCAATAATCTCGATTTTTTTGTAATCGTCATATTGCTGTAAGGCAACTCCTCCTGCTGTTGCAAAATGTAATATCTGCTCCCATTCTTCTTTTGCGATATCACGATAACAATAAGTTGTTTTTATTTCTTCAAAAATTTGGTCAGGATAAAAACCATCGGAAATAGCCAGCGTAATAAGGTATTGTATTAATACATCAAAGCATAGTATTCTTTGCTCACGGCTCTCTATTAATTTTATTTCAGTGGCTTCCTTAAGTGCTGCGGCCTCCATCAGTTCGAGCGAATGTGTTGGCAAAAAATAAATCTTACTTACTTCCCCCGGCCTGTGGCCGCTTCTGCCTGCTCTCTGTAAAAATCTTGCAACACCTTTGGGCGAGCCAACCTGTATAACGGTCTCGACTGGACGAAAATCAACACCAAGGTCAAGGCTCGCTGTGCACACTACTGCTTTTAATTTTCCGGTGTGCAAATTTTCTTCAACCCAAAATCTTAACTCCTGTTCAATGCTTCCATGATGCAACGCGATTGCACCTGCAAGTTCAGGGCATGCAGTTAATAAAGCCTGGTACCACATTTCACTCATGCCACGGGTATTGATAAAAATAAGGGTGGTTGTGCTCTGCAATATTATAGGTATCACTTTATCTACGAGCCTTATTCCTAAATGACCGGCCCACGGAAATTTTTCTATTTCATCGGGAAAAATAGATTCGATATGAATAGGTTTGTCAATGTTTGCGGTTACTGTTTCAAAATTATTTTCATTTTCTTTTTCATACAACGGCGATAATAAAACTTCCTGCGCCTGCTCAAGATTGCCTATGGTGGCGCTGATACCCCAAAGACTCAATCGTGATTCTTGGTTCTGATCAACGGTCAACTTTTTAAATAGACCTGTAATTCTCGACATTGCCAACTCTACTTGTACTCCCCGTTTTGATCCAATCAACTCATGCCATTCATCAACGGCAATTATTTTCAAAGA
>JBBPZF010000765.1:0-3040 GCA_038199105.1 Chitinophagales bacterium
AATTTTGCAGTGGCAGAAAAAACATCTTTGATCCCCAGGACTGCAGGCACTTCACTTGCGGGCCAGGTTGTAGGCAGCGGAATTGTTGTTGACGTTTCCAAAAATTTTACCCAAATACTTGAGCTTAATGAAGAAGAACATTGGGTTCGTGTACAGCCTGGCGTTATACGCGATGAACTGAATATGTTTCTGAAACCGTATGGATTTTTATTTGGCCCTGAAACATCCACCGCCAACCGTGCAATGATCGGTGGCATGGTGGGCAACAATTCATGCGGATCAAACTCTGTCGTGTATGGCAGCACGAGAGATCATGCGCTGGAAATAAAAGCCATACTCGCCGATGGTTCGGAAACCGTTTTTAAAACATTGAACGCTGATGAATTTCATGCGAAATGTGAAGGCGATTCTCTTGAAGCTAACATCTATAAAACTACAAGAAAGCTGCTCAGCAATTACGACAACCAGGTGGAAATAAGAAGCCAATATCCAAAGAAAACAATTCACCGCAGAAACACCGGATACGCAATTGATGTCTTATTAGATACAGCGCCATTTACTGCAGGCCAGCCTGATTTTAATTTTTGTAAATTGATTGCAGGCTCAGAAGGAACGCTTGCTTTCATCACGGAAATAAAATTAAATGTGATTCCATTGCCGCCAAAAGAAGTCGGGCTGCTTTGTGTTCATTTCAATTCTATTGATGAAGCGTTAAGAGCAAACCTAATAGGTCTGAAATATAGGCCCAGTGCAAGTGAGCTTATTGATAGTTATATTCTCGAATGCACAAAAGATAATATTGAGCAAAGAAAGAACCGCTTCTTTGTGCAGGGTGATCCGGGTGCAATTTTAGTAATTGAATTTGCGAGAGCAACACGGGAAGAAATAACAGCAATAGCAAAAAATGTAGAGGAAGAAATGCGTGCCGCAGGATTTGGTTATCATTTCCCCTTGTTGTTTGGAGATGATACAAAAAAAATATGGTCGCTGCGGAAAGCCGGCCTTGGGTTGTTGGGAAATATTCCCGGTAATGAAAAAGCAGTCCCGGTAATTGAAGACACAGCGGTTGATGTAAATGATCTTCCCTCCTACATTGCGGAGTTCAACGAAATATTAAAGAAGTATAATTTACACGCCGTGCATTATGCACATGCCGGCTCAGGAGAAATTCACCTGCGTCCAATTCTCAATCTTAAGACAGTAGAAGGCAATAAACTTTTCAGAACAATTGCTGAAGAGGTGGCTACGTTGGTAAAAAAATACAACGGCTCACTAAGCGGCGAGCATGGCGACGGCAGGTTGCGCGGAGAGTTCATCAAACAAATGGTGGGCGATAAAAATTACGAGCTGCTGAAGATCATTAAACATACATGGGATCCTCAAAATATTTTTAACCCGAATAAGATTGTTGATACGCCACCAATGAATACGATGCTGCGCTATGAACCCGGCCAGCAGACACCAAAGTTCAACACCATTTTTCGCTATTACAACCAGGATGTGTTGCAACATGCAGAACAATGTAACGGCACGGGTGATTGCCGCAAAACACATTTGTCAGGCGGTACTATGTGCCCCAGCTATATGGCTACAAAAAACGAAAAAGACACCACGAGAGCAAGGGCAAATATTCTTCGTGAATTCCTCACGAACTCCGAAAAAATGAACCGCTTTGATCATAAAGAAATTTATGAGGTAATGGATCTTTGCCTGAGTTGCAAAGGATGTAAATCTGAATGTCCTTCAAACGTTGATATTGCTAAATTGAAAGCGGAATTTCTGCAGCAATATTATGATGCCAATGGAGTTCCCTTCCGGGCAAAACTGATTGCCAATTTTACCAGCTCCGCAAAATTAGGAGCGATGCTTCCCGGTGTTTATAATTCTGTAATGAGTTCGAAAGCGATTGGTAACATGGTAAAACGAATAGCGGGTTTTGCGCCCGAACGTTCGAGGCCTACCATTCATAAAACGACTTTGAGGAAGTGGTATACCCCCCGCCCCCTAAAGGGGGGGAAGAAGAAAGTCTATTTGTTTTGCGATGAGTTTACAAATTACAATGATGTTGAAATTGGAATGAAAGGAATTCTATTGTTGGAAAAGTTAGGCTACGAAGTGTTGATGACCGATCATGAAGAAAGCGGCAGGACGTGGCTTTCCAAAGGTTTATTGAGAAAGGCAAAAGAAATCGCCAATAAAAATATTGTTACGTTCAGCAAAATTATCAATGAAGAAACACCATTGATCGGGATAGAGCCAAGCGCCATTCTTACTTTCATTGATGAATATGTTGACCTTGCCACTGATGAAAATTTTGAAGCAGCAAAAGCATTGGAGAAAAATGTTTTTTTAATAGATGAATTTATTGCAAAAGAAATTGACAAGGGAAATATCAGCGCTGACCTTTTTACCAAAGAAAAAAAATCAATAAAACTGCATGGTCATTGCCAGCAAAAGGCGTTGACTACTGCAACAGCTTCGGCAAAAATTTTATCATTCCCTGAAAATTATTCTGTTGAAGTAATTCCATCGGGTTGTTGCGGTATGGCAGGTTCATTTGGTTATGAAAAAGAGCACTACGATCTTTCAATGAAGATTGGTGAGCTTGTTTTATTTCCGGCTGTGCGTAACAGTGAGGTTGGCACAATCATAGCTGCACCCGGCACCAGTTGCCGCCACCAGTTAAAAGACGGGACAGGCGTGAAAGCGAAGCACCCGGTTGAGATTTTGTGGGAAGCGTTGGTGTGAGTTTTATAAAAAACACACCAACACCGGGCGATATAGAATGATAAACTCTAATCATTTAAACATTTGGATAATTGATTTTGAATTTCTATTTATTTAGCCTGGTTATCCTTGTAGCGTTTTGTAACATCTTGTAGCATTTGTAACATTAGAGCATCTTGTATTATATTGTAACATTCTGTAACATTTTCAGTTTTTTGCATCCATTTACAGGTAATGGAAATTCCGTTTACATATTGGCATTGATCTCGATTGGCATTTAATCTCCATTATTAGCCAGATTGTTGATGCATCA
>JBBPZF010000766.1:0-8375 GCA_038199105.1 Chitinophagales bacterium
AATATGAATTTTAAATTGAATAGGGTAGCGACAGAGATATGAACATCGAGCAACTGATTAATCAATGGCAGGCATAGAAATACAACTATCACGGCGCCCATAACTGCCAACGCCGCGGTAATGCCGGTTTCGCCGAGAAACTGGATTATCAGGTTTTTGCGATTGCTGCCCAATACTTTTCTTACACCAACTTCCCTCGCTCGATTGAAAGCCTGTGCAGTAGTGAGATTGATAAAGTTTACACAAGCTATCACTAACAGGAAAACAGCAATAAGGCTTAGCGCAAAAATTAAATCTTTACTGAACGTTCGTCCATTGAAATTACCAAAGCGTTCATCAAAATGGATTTCATTTAATGGCTGAAGTGAAAGATCGTAGCCGGGATTTACAGGTGTAATATATTTTTTTACAAAGTTGTTTAACAGGGGTTGATATTTAGCTGGTACAAGATTGCCGGGTAGTTGTACAAGGCAATAATTATCATCGTCAATGCTGCTCCAATTATCGCTTTTCGAGTTAGCCACAAATGTTGCGTAAGAAACCACGACGCCTAAAGGAAAATCAGTATTGGATGGCGGGTTTTCAAGAATGCCGGTGACTTTGATGGGAAGCCCAAGCATGCTGATCGATTTGCCCATTGCTGATCTCCAATCCCCAAAATATTTCGTGGCAACATCTTTAGTGAGCAATACTGTATTAGGATCGTTGATAGCCGTTTTTATATCGCCTTCTGCCAAACCAAAATCAAACATTTGAAAAAATTGTGGTTCGGCTAAAAAGACATTGGTTTCTTTAAATTTTTTAAGAACAGCGCCATCAGGTGCAGTTATATTTATTTGCTGGCTGCCCGAGTTCATAATGGCAGCGACATTTTTCAATTGCGGATAATCTTTCCTGATCGTGGATGTTACCGGCGATGGTACACCCGTTCTGTATTCACGGTCTACGGGGTTTTTGCCAACCCTTACAACGCGATAGATATCGCTGGCATTTGTGTGAAAAGTATCGAAGCTTTTTTCGTACCTCACCACTAAAAAGATCATGAGGAAAGCCGCAAAGCCTACAACCAATCCTGCAATGTTTATCAGTGAGCTATGCTTGTGCTTTATTACATTTCTCCAGGCAGTTTTAAAATAATTTTTAAACATAAAATTTATATTTAGAATTTCAACTTATTATCCTTCATCCTTAAACAACCAACATTTCATTATTCCGCTCTCAAACTTTTCACCGGGTTTGCCCTTGCTGCTTTGATGGCTTTGATACTTACTGTGATCAAGGCGATGCCAAAAGTGATCATAGCAGCGAAAGCAAAAATCCACCAGCTTAATGTGGTTTTATAAGCGAAGTTTTGCAGCCATTTATTCATCACATAATAACCGGCAGGAATGGCAATGCATGTTGCAATCAAAACAGGTTTTAATAAATCTTTTGATAATAAAATGACGATGCCCTGTACAGATGAACCCAATACTTTTCTTACGCCTATTTCCTTAAATCGTTTTGTTGCTGCGAATGATGCCAGCCCAAACAAACCAAGACATGCAACAAAAATGGCCAAGCCTGCAAATACCGTTAATATTGTTTGCTGGCGCAAATCATTCTGGTATAGCTCGCCAAATTTCTGATCGAGAAAAGTATAAGTGAAAGGATATTGAGGTGCCGCTTTATCATAATCATTTTTTACTGCTGCCAATGAAGATTGAATATTGCCAGGTTTCATTCTAATTAATGTTACCCGCCTGTCCATCGCCGGCGAGATAACTAATGCATCCATGTTTTCTTTTAATGATAAAAAATTAAAATCTTCTATCACACCAATAATGTGTCGCTTTGCATCATCACGCACCGTATTCTGTATTGATTTACCGATGGCTTGTTCAGGCGTCCATCCAAGCTTGGCGGCTGCGGTGCGGTTGATTAAAACTGCATTTGCTGTATCTGTTGGAAACTGTGCTGAAAAATCTCTGCCCGCAATAATTTTTAAACCCAATGTTTTTACAAACTCAAAATCGGCAAACTCTGTTCTTGCTTTCCATCTTTCATTTTGTCCTTCCACATCAAACATGTGCATATCAAAATAACCACCTGGTTCACCAGACATCATTGACACGGATTGAATATTGCTGTTACTTTCTAATGCATGTTTAAAAGAAATCATGTTGTTATAAATATCATTATTGTCTATTGGTACAATAAGCGTTTGTTCTTTATTATAACCTAACTGCTTATTCTTTACATAATGCATTTGATTCATTATAATAATAACACCGATGATTAAGAAAACAGAAATGCTGAACTGAACAACAACTAAAACCTGCCTGAATGCAGCACCACCTTTGCCTAGTTTTAATTTCCCTTTTAAAGCCTGAATAGGAGAGAAGGCAGAAAGAAAAAATGCAGGATAACTGCCTGCTAAAAATCCAACGATAATTATTACACCAACAAGAAATAAATAAATAGGCCACGTATGCCACGAAACAATTAAATTATAACCAAGTAACTGATTATACAGCGGCATTACTAATAATAACAGGCCAACAGCGAACAGGCATGAAATGGCAGTCAGCAAAAGGGATTCACCAATGAATTGCCATACAAGACTGTTGCGCAATGCGCCTAATACTTTTCTAAGCCCTATTTCTTTTGAACGTTCAACAGCCCTGATAGTTGAAAGATTCATGAAGTTGATACACGCAATTAAAAGTATTAGTATGGCAATGGAAAGAAAAATATATACCACTGTTTTATCGCCATGTTTTGCATTATCAAAACTTACATTATCAAAATAAACATCTTTTAAAGGTGTTAATGAAAGACTGAAATGAAAGCCGAATTTTTTCATATCACTGCCCATATATTTCTGCATAAACTGCGGAAAGCGGCTCTCTACCTGCTGTTGCGTAACATGCGGATCAAGCAGCACGTATGTATATATTCCATTGTTGATCCACGTTGTCATCCAACTTCTGTCCTTATAATTGGCAAGCGGAACGATTAAATCAAAATCAAGATGTGAATTGGAAGGGACATCTTTTGCAATGCCTGTAACTTTTAGTGGTAACTCTTTATCAAGCTCTACTACTTTGCCCATTGCATTATCAATGGTACCAAAATATTTTTTTGCTGTTGTTTCAGTAAGTACAACGTTGCCCGGATTTTTTAAGACATCGGATGCATTTCCTCTTAATAGCGGGAAAGAAAACAAACTGAAAAAATTTGAATCAACATCATATACTTTTTTTTCGTTAAAAGATTTATCACCAAACGTAACAAGGTTATTGGTTGGATTTACACGAACCGCTTTTAATATTTCGCCATTAAAATCATTCAACAGTGCGGGGGCATAAGGACCGGAAAGATAAGCCACGCTGCTCTGCTTACCTTCATCTTCAAATTCGCGCATTACACGATAAATGTGATCACCATTCTTATGAAATTTATCAACACTAAATTCATTCATGATGAAGAGAAATATCATCATGCAAACAGTAATGCCAATAGTTAAGCCTAATAAGTTGATGAAAGAAAAGACTTTGTTCTTCATCAAATTGCGCCACGCGGTTTTGAAATAATTTTTTATCATAATTTTTATTTGATCTAATGGCTATCACCATTAGTTGTACACTAATTCATTACTCTGTTCTCAAACTCTTTACAGGGTTTGCAATGGCGGCTTTAATCGCAAGAGAGCTCACGGTACCAGGCGCGCCGGGCATAACTTATCTCAACCAACGTACTTTCTCCAAAACATTGCCACGAACTTTTGTTTTGATTCTTAGGAGTTTATAATTGTTAGATGCTGGCGGAGTGTTCGGTTTTGATACGGTCGGCGTTCGGTTTTGGCAATACTTGGTGGTTTCGTGTGGTCTCGATTGTTCTGGTGGTTGCGATTGTTTTAATGGTTCCTGTGGTTGGGACAGGTTCAATGGTTCCGACGGGGTCAATGGTCCGGTTGTTTTGGTTGTTCGGGTTGTGGCGATTGTGACGATTGCGATGGTTGAGACGATTGCGCATATTGTAGAGACAACGCGTGCGTTGCCTCTACAATATGCGTTGTCTCTGCGTTTGAATCCTCGTTTCCATTCAATACAATAACACCATGCCCAACCCTGGCGCCAGCGTCAGCTTGTTCGAATTAATAAGAACCTTGCCTTAGGGCCCCGGTTTAAATTTCAGTGTAAGTTAGCTATGCCAATATGCAAATAACAGGCTCCTGGAAAATCGGTTTTTACTTTTTTTCATTCGAATAGATTATTCTAAAGATGGCTCCTTTCAAGTCATCGGAAACGTATAAAGAACCATCAGGGCCTTGCGCTAAACCTGTAGGGCGATACTCAATATTACCGGCAGGATGTTGTAAATCCACGCCTGCAAAATTATCGGCAAAAATTTCCCACTCTCCCGCGGGCTTGCCATCTATAAAAGGAACAAAGGCTACGAAGTATCCCTTTTTAAGTTTTGGCGACTGGCCATGAAAAGCAATGAAAGCGCCGTTCTTATATTTCTCCGGAAACATACTGCCTGTATAAAATAATATGTCATCAGGAGCCAGGTGTGCCGGAAAAGCTACCACAGGATCCTGGTATTTTCCGGGGACTGTTTTCTTTCCATCGCCGCCATATTCCGGCGCCAGTATTTGCTTCTTCTGAAAGGGATCGTAATAAATAAAAGGCCATCCTCCATCAGATCCCTGGTGCAACTCATACATCGTTTCAGCCGGTAATTCCGAACTTTGTTCGGGAGTATAATATTGCGGAAACTTATCATCAAACTGGCCGCGGCCGTGCTGCATGGCAAACAGAGAATTGGTATTACTGTTCCAGGTTAATCCCACCACGTTTTTCAGTCCCCGTGCATAATGAACCGCATCACCATAGCTTTGTTTCAGCTTCCCGGTTTTAAATTGCCATATTCCACCAACAGAATCTAAAAGAGGACAACCGGTAATTCCTTTTCCCGAGCCTTCTTCCCTGCAGGCATCGTTATAAGAGCCCACCGTTACGTATAAATTATCCTGATCGTCAATAGCAATAGATTTGGAATTATCCCTGCCCCTATCTATCAATCCCTGCACAATTACTTCCGGAGTATCAGCAGCATTTACCTCTCCATTCCCGTTCAACCGGTACTTGTAAACTCCCGTATTGGAAGCCGAATAGAGGTACCCGCCTTTGATAGTGATACCGGTGCCCGGGTAATTCGCAAAACCCGTTTTGGCATCGAGGCTGCCATCTTTATTGGTATCGCTTAAAAAGTAAATTCCTTTTCCATCTTCCAGGGAACTCAAACTTACATATACGTCCCCGTTGGTATTGATCGCCATGTGCCGCAAATGTCCCAGTGAGTCGGCAACAATCGAAGCAGAAAAGCCAGCCGGAAGCTTCAGGTTCGTTTTTTGAACAGATGCAGTTTTAGTTCCGGTAGATGTGGTATTATTACAAGCCAATAAACAAGCTGCAACACTTATCGCCAGGCAGGCCGCAGGGATTTTTGTATTCATAAATTTCAGGGTGTGGTTTTTTGAACTATAATTTTAATGTATAGTAAAATTGAAGATTGAATCCGTAATAAATAAGAGCAGGCGCGAAGCTAATAAAAAAATTCCCTTTGTTGCCCGTTTTAGGAACGCCCATGTTTGCCCTCCGACCAGTAGAAGTATATAGTATATGGATAAACTCAATTGCTAAAAATTGGTATCGGTTCCGTGTTTGTGCGGTTATTGTATCGGTCATTGCTCAATTCATCTTTTGTATAAAAAATTAAAAAAAGACTGAATGTAATACCGATAGTAAGCCTGAGAAATATTAAGCAGGCTTGTACCATTTGTCTCTCTTAAAATTTCTCATTCCGACGACAGGAGATTTTTTAGCACGCCATTTTTTTTGATGATATTTAATTTTTTTCTTATTCCGTTCTCAAACTTTTTATAGGATTAGCAACCGCTGCCTTTACTGCCTGGAAACTGATTGTGATCAAGGCAATTAACAATGCCAATGCTCCTGCTATGAAAAATATCCACCAACTGATGTTTATCCTGTATGCAAAATTTTGCAGCCATTTGCTCATTGCCCACCAGGCCAGGGGCGTTGCAATAATAATGGCCACTCCTACAAGCTTGATAAAATCTTTGGATACTAAACCGATTATGCTGCTTACGCTTGACCCCAGCACTTTGCGGATGCCGATCTCCTTGGTACGCTGCGGAAATACGCACGGCCTGTTCAACACGGGGATACGTTTTAACCAGGGCATCCGCCATAGGCGCCGGTGTATCCTTATCATTGAATTCGCTGCCATTGATTTTGATATTGGTATTGACACGATAGATTTGGCTGGCATTTTCATTATAACGGTCATACGAAAGCTCGTCCAGCACATATAAGCTGATCAGTGTAAAGATTGCCAGGCCCGTGGCAAGGCCGAATATATTGATGAACGAAAAAACTTTTTTTCTAATAAGATTTCGCCATGCGACTTTAAGATAGTTTTTGAACATAGATATATTTATTCAGTACGTAATGATTTTACAGGATTTGCTATTGCCGCCTTTATAGCCTGGAAGCTCACAGTAATCAAAGCAATCAATAAAGCCGCTACGGCAGCTAAAACAAATACCCACCAATTTATATTAATGCGAAAAGCAAAACTTTGAAGCCATTTGCTCATGGCCCAATATGATAATGGAAATGCAATAAGGCAGGCAATGAATACTAATTTTATAAATTCTTTTGAAAGCATTTGTGTAACCTGTGTTACACTTGCACCAAGCACCTTGCGGATACCGATTTCTTTTGTGCGTTGCTCTGCGGTATAAGTTGCCAAACCAAATAAACCAAGGCAGGCAACCAACACCGTTAGTATAGCAAAAATGTTGAGGATAGTTCCTGTTTTTTGTTCTGCAGCATAAGTTTTGTTGTACAGGTCATCCATAAATGCGTAGGTGAAAGGTTCACCTGTATTGAACTTATCCCATTGAGTTTTCATCTTAGCCAGCAAGCCCCGGATGTCAGCGGTGTTTATTTTAAAGATCAATCCCCACCCCGGTTGTAGCGTCATAAGCAGGGGCGAGATTGGCTGATGCAACGACTTAAAGTTGAAATCTTTAACCACGCCAATTACGTGATACGGAACGTTTGTCCCGCGATCGCTGTTCTGCCTTATGATCACTTTCCCTACTGAATTCATTGCACTCCAGCCATAAGTGCGGGCGGCAGATTCGTTAATAATTATGCCTGTTGAATCCGTTGAAAATTTTTCTGAAAAGTTTCGGCCCGCTACCATCTGCATACCAAGTGTCGGAATGTATTGATCATCCACATGATACTCTACCGAAGTGAGCACCTGGTCATCGTGACCTTCGGGGTAAGACAAAGCATTATTATTATCAGAAGGCCCGGCGGGCTTGTAAGGTGAAATAGTAGCCTTCACAATACGTGGATCATTCAGCAGCATTTCCTTGTACACTTTTTCATTTTTGCCTAACGCCCACGAATTTTGCAGAACAACTAATTGCTCTTTGTCGTAGCCGAGTTTTTTTTGCTGAATAAATTTCATTTGCTGCCACACTATGATCGTACTAATGATCAACCCGACAGAAATAAAAAACTGGAAAACTACCAGGCCGCTTCGCAGGCTAAAGCTTTTATTGCGTGGTGTAAACTTTCCCTTTAATACAGCAATAGGCTGAAAGGACGAAAGAAAAAACGCCGGGTAAACACCAGCAATAATGCTCACTAAAAGACCCAGCCCGATGAAGCCTGCAATAATTTTTAAATTAAATCCGAAGCTTAGATTTTTGCCGGAGATGTCATTGAATAGCGGCAATACAATTTGTACAAGCGCATACGAGATGAGCAACCCGATAAAGACGAGCATGGCAGACTCAAGTAAGAACTGCTTTATCAAATCAAATTTGAGAGAACCGATCACCTTGCGAACACCAACTTCTTTTGCACGTTTTGACGCACCGGCTGTAGATAAATTAATAAAATTAATGCAGGCTATCAGTAACATAAAAATGGCGATTGCCCCGAAGATGTACACATACATTGCATTACCACCGGGTTCAATTTCTGTGGTAGTATCAGAATACAAATGAATAGAGGTCAGCGGTTGTAATGTGAAGCCTAATTGATTGCCCTTTGTTCTAAATTGCGATAAACTCAGGCCCATTTCTTTCTGGATTTGCGGACCCATATATTTTTCCACCATACCCGGTAGCTTTGCCTGAAGTATTTTATAATCGGCTCCCTGCTTTAATAAAAGATATGTATAAAACCCCGACCTCATCCATGAATCTGATGTTGCATCGGCCCACCCTTTCAGGGAAGCAAACATGGCAAAATGAAAATGCGAGTTAGCAGGAACTTTAT
>JBBPZF010000767.1:0-8898 GCA_038199105.1 Chitinophagales bacterium
ATAATCCTGGTGATTATAAGCTTCAATTAAAGATTGGTTGCTTTTTTCCAGAAATTCAAATAAAGTCAACTCTCTATCCGGCGAAATTCTTACCGGTAAAAAATTGATGAATGCGCCGATTAAATTTTCAATGTCGCTATGGCTTCTGCCGGAGCTTAGAGAGCCAATCACCACATCATTCTGCTCACAATACTGGCTAACCAAAAGCGCATATAATGAGAACAACAAATTATTCAACGACATATTATGACTTGTGGCTAACTTATGCAAGTTCTGCGCTAAAGATTCCGGAATGGTGCTATGCAAAGACTCTCCCAAAAATGAAAGCATCTTTGGTCTTTCAAAATCAGTCGGAAAATCCATAACAGAAATAAAGTCCTGGAAAAGATCGCTCCAATATTTTTGTTGATCTTTAATATGCGAAGTGTGCCATGCAGCATAATCCTTATACTGAACAGGCAATGCAGGCAAATTACTTGGCGATCCTGAAGAATAGGTTTTATATAAATTCAAAATCTCATTAATCAAAATTCCCTTAGACCAGCCATCGCTGATTATGTGATGAATGCTGAATAACAGCACGTTTTGTTCGCCGGATAAATTGAAAAGTGTAACGCGAAATAATGGCCCATTAGCAAGATCATACGAATGAGATAATTCGAATTCTTTGGCTTCTGCGATTACTCTTGCCGCCTCCGGATTACCCTGCAGGTTTATTTCTTTTAATTGGAAAAGTGACTCTTCGGGCGAAAGAATTTTTTGCCGCGGTTCACCATCAATTTCAACAAAAATTGTTCGCAGGTTTTCATGCCTTTCTATTAGTTTTTCTATCGCTTTTTTAAAAGCATTTTTATTTAGATTACCTTCTAAAACATAAGCTCCGGAAAAATTATATGCCTTCGACCCATCTTTGAAATGACTTAACACCCAGAATCTTTTTTGCGCATGGGAAAGATCGTAGTATTCACGCTTTGGCAGTTGTTCAATTGGAATATAATTATCCTGAGTTTCTAAGGACAAGGCTGAAGCCAGTGCCTTTACTGATGGATTTGAAAAAATTTTCCCAATATCAATTTTAATATTTAAAAGCTTGTGCAGTCTTGATGTAAGCTGCATCGCATTAAGACTGTGGCCGCCCAATTCAAAGAAGTTGTCATTTATGCCTATTTTTTCAACTCCTAATATTTCCTGCCAAATCTGTACAAGTTGCCGTTGCATATCAGTGGCAGGCGCTTCATATTCGTTACTGATATTTTCATTTCCATGAGGAACTGGCAAGATTTTTTTGTCAACCTTTCCGCTTGATGTTAATGGCAATTCCTTTAGCTCTATAAATACAGCCGGCACCATGTATTCAGGCAACTTATTTTTTAAGTATGTATTGATGGCTTGTTTATCAAAGTTGTCTTCTGCAACAACATAAGCCACCAATTGCTTATTACCATCTGCATTTTCTCTCGCCGTAACGGCAACTTGTTTGATCATTTCATGCTGTTGCAACACACTTTCAATCTCGCCCAATTCAATACGAAACCCTCTTATTTTTACCTGGTCATCCACCCTCCCCAAATATTCTATATTTCCATCAGGCAGCCATCTGCCAAGGTCCCCGGTTTTATATAAGCGTGAATTTGTTTCATTACTGAAAGGATCTTTTATCCCAAAGGGATCTTCAATAAATTTCTCTGCTGTTAAAGCGGGCTTATTCAAATAACCCCTTGCTACCTGCACGCCGCCTATGTGTATTTCACCCGGAACTCCGCTGGGTGCCGGTTTAAATTCATTATCTAAAATGTATAATTGCGTATTAGCGACAGGCTTTCCAATAGGCACAAGCGTAATATCTTCCTCGATTAAATTATCAAGACTCCAGTAACTAACATCTATTGCAGCTTCCGTTGGTCCATATAAATTATGCAATTCCGCACCGGGGAGTTTTTGGCAGAATAAATTTGCATGGGATGGATTCAAGGATTCGCCGCTGCACAGAACTTTTTTAATACTGAGGCATTCTCCTTCATTTACATCAGGTAAAAAAACACCAAGCATAGATGGAACAAAGTGGAGCATCGTTATATTATGCCGGTCAATTATTTGTTTCAGATAGTCGTTGTCTCTATGCCCGCCGGGTTTTGCTAACAAAAGCTTTGCACCCGTAAGTAATGGCCATATTAATTCCCACACCGATACGTCGAAACTGAAGCTTGTCTTTTGCAAAACAGCATCGCGTGAGGTTAACCTGAAATAATCCTGAGCCCAGTTTAAACGGTTGGCTATCCCACCATGTTCATTAATTACACCTTTAGGCTTACCAGTGGAACCGGAAGTGTAAATGACGTAAGCCGCATTATTAAATGTAACTGAATTTTGTACGTTACTTACCGGTTGTTCACTTATCATTCCCCAATCACCATCGAGACTTATAATGGCGCAATTTTCAGTAGCTGGTAAATTTGCTTTGCTTTTATCATTGCAAAGAATAATTGAAGCGGCCGTATCTTCCAACATATATTCTATACGGTCTGCAGGATATTCGGGATCAATGGGAACATAAGCTCCGCCTGCTTTTAGAATACCGAGAATGCCGATGCTCATTTCAAGGGAACGTTCAATACAGATTGGCACAAAAGTTTCTTCCTTCACTCCTTTGCCTTGCAGAAATTTAGCGAGTTGATTTGCTTTTTCATTTAGCTGGAGGTAGGTTAATTTATCTTCTTCAAAAATTAATGCTGTTTCACCAGGTGTTTCCAAGACCTGTTCTTCAAACAACTGAACTATATTTTTATTGGGATAGATCTTTTTTTCACCATTGATAAATTGCGATATCAACTCTTTTTCAGCGGGTGGGATGATATCAATATTTCCTATTTCTTTATTAATTGATTGAGGAAATTGTTGAAAAATATAAATAAAACGCTGAGCGAAAAGTTCAATTTCCTTCCGGGTAAAATAGGCAGTGCCATAATCCAATTGTAACTGAAGGGGTTGTTGCTTACCAAAATCCTGCCAGCACAATTGCAATGGATATTTCATGAATTCGTTCGTCAACTCATGTACCGAAGTTGCTAATTCTTCGCCAAATGACAATTCGAAATTCAGGAGTTTGTAATTAATAACAACGTCAAATAAATACCCTTCATCGGGTCTTACTTTCAAGGTCCTCGCAAGATCGCCTACCAGGTAATTTTGGTATTTGTAATTTTCCTTTTGTGTTTGTAAAATCTCTTTTAAGAGATCCATCAACGTGATATCTTTTCGAAAAGAATTTTTATACGGCATAATTCCTGAGAACATGCCAACAATATTTCTCGCTTCTTTAGAACCCCTTTTGTGCACCGGGATACCAAAATAAAACGTTGACTCTTTCGAAGTTTTTCCAAAATAAATAAACAACGCAGCTATCGTCAAATGATGCAATCTTATTTTCGTTGCTTCCTCAATGCCATCAAGAAGTTTTCTTTGCTGCTCAGTTAAAGTAAGAAAGTAGGTCTCACTTTTCTTTGAAGAATTATTAAAATATTTTTCCTGGAGAATCTTTTTAGGCTTTGCAGAAATCTTATTGCGCCAATAGTTTCCATCTTCTAAATATGCAGCGGAGTTTTTATAGACAGCAGCCTTTGCAGCTTCATCAATATAATTACTAAATACAAATTCCTTTGCATCACCTTCTAAAAGAGATCTATATTTCTGCGCAAGATATTGCACCCATACAATGAAGCCGTAACCATCGGTAATAAGATGATGATACTTGCCAAAGAACCAATATTCGTCATTTGAAATCTTGATTAAATATTGTTCGTAAAGCAATGCATTTTTCTCAATTACAAACGGCGTATTGAACCTTTCCTGCATCCATTCAATTGCCGCTGTTTCGTTGTTTTCTTTTTCACTGAAATCAATATCCGCCAGTTCGAGATTATCATAATCTTTTTTGAGAAAAACTACGGGCTCGGGCAAGTTTAAATCAAACCGCATTTTAAATGCATCAAAAACTTTTGCACCTGAGCGTACCGTTTCATAGAATAATTTTTTATTTAAGACCCCTTTGAGTTTTATATATCCGCCAATATTGTAATGAGGGCTTTTTTTGTCCAAAAGTTGGTCAGTATAAACATCCTGCTGAGATGGGTGTAAAGGAAAAACTAACTCTTCTTGCATAATAGTTTCAGTAAATATTTGAAGCGCTTTTTGTAATAAACCTGTAGATATTTTCAGCCCCTCTGCATCCTGTAAATTGCGGAAGAGAGGGGCTGATATTTCCAGATAATTATTTTTCTATTTGAAAAAAAATACCTGATATGCATTAAAAATGATCCGTTAAATTAAGACTCAACTAACTCGGGTGTTTCAACCTTTTTAGCTTCTTTATCGTAAAGCAATTCTTTTTCACCATAAAGCCTTTCTGCTACTATGCCTCTTTCCCTGCAAATATTTACAAGCTTATTAGATTGTACAATCGGGTTTGATTCGTCAGTGTATTTTATACTGCTGATAAATTCGCACCAAGGCTCCTGTCCCATTGCATATACATAAATTTCTTTAGGATTAAATATATCTACAAGATGCATACCTTTTTTACAATCAGAGCCCGCAAGCCTCCTGCTTCCATCCATATCTCTTGCGAGTTTTTTGGTGAGTAAAGGACCGTAAAGCCATGTCAGCGGTGCTCCATCGCACTCCATGCCAATAAACATTACATCTACATCACCAATTTGATTATGAATGTTCTTGTACAGCGCAGGCTCTACTATCCTGGAATCGGCAAGGAACAAAAGTTTGAATTCACCAATCTTAACGAGGTAGCAAGACTTGGTGAGAATGTTTAAATCAGAATGCTCGCCAATGAATGGCAAACCTGTGATTATTGCATCTTCAAAATGGATAGTTTCCATTTCATCAACGGCAAACACATTTTTGAAGCCAACCGCGGCGAACATTAATTTCAGATCCGGATCTTCAAGGCGGCCGCTATTCGTGCGGGGTACAATCAGGTTTTTAATCTTGTGCCTTAACGGTAAAAGTGTTTCAAACAAAATGTGGTCCTGGTGATTGTGCGTGATAAGGAAGTAATCAATTTTATCCGGCAGATGGGAATCAGAGAAATGATCTACTGCACATTCATAACCGTAATAACTAATCAAGGGGTCAACCAGTATGCTTATATCTTTTGTTTCTACCAGTATACATGCATGGCCAAAGTAGCGCATCCTTATTTTATCACCGGTATATTTTTCGTAAACCGGCGCAGGGTTCTCATCAAAGAAAGTTTCAAACAGCGCTTCCTGGTCAGGCGTAATGCCCATTATCTCTTTTATATAACTCAAAGGCTGAGGTTCCCTTTTCATTTTTGCCAAAGCATCAATTCCCTTATGTTTGAAGGGAATGTCCAAATGCAAAACTGATGGATCCGCTAACCTTGGTGTACTTAGCACAAACGGACGCTCGTCATTTTCAGTGATCCAAAACGCCATGCTTTGTGATCCTTCATTATAGAAATCACTTTTATAAAGGAGAGATTCAAAAAACCTAAAGCCGGGGTTATTCATGCGATCGTAAAATAGCTCCACGTAACCCTGAAGTATGTCAGGCACTTTTGGATATAAATCTTCAAGGCCGAAACCTTTAGCTTCTGTTGCCAACATTTTGTCCAGCTCTTTTATTGCTTTTGCAAGTTGAATTTGCTTATCGTGTTTCTTTAAAGATTTCGTTTGCAAAGCTTCCACTTCATCAAGGCGGCCGCCACCAAAATCCATAAATGGACCGCCTTTCATTTTAGGATTAAGGCAGGCTTCCGCGTGTATGGAAGGCGCCATTAAATATGATTCAATAATTGATAAATGCCGGTTTGCGATATTCATTGCTGCCGTTGCAGGCGAAACTAAATGACTCCATGCGTACCAGTTATCCACCAACGGCTCCATCACGACATTGGGTTTCAGGTACATTAATTTCTCACTCATACTTGATAAACTTTTGTAGTTAACGTTATTTTATTTGCAATTATTTGAATGATTTCCGGAACATGTTGATAAATAAAGAAGTGATTTCCGGGAAATTTTTTAAAATCTACAACGTGCGTTGTCTCTTTTTGCCACAGTGCTATATCTGAATTTTCCATTTCTTCTTCTGTTCCTGTAATTACAGTTATGGGAACATCTAAGGGAGCGGAGTCCTCATGAATATATGTTTCACTTGCCATAAAATCTGAACGAAGAATCGGTTCACAATACTCAAGCAATTCATCGCTTTTCAAAATTTCATCTGGCATTCCCTTCAAGTCTTTTAGCTCTTGTATAAATTCCTCATGTGGGAGCAAGTGCCTTTTCTTCTCAATTCTTGATAATGATGATGGGCCTGTAGTACCCGTTATAAATAAATGCACTGGCGGACGATGCCCATTTTCAACGAGTTTTCTTGTTAACAAATAAGTCATTAAACCACCAAGGCTGTGACCGTAAATAGCATACTCATTACCTTCAACAATATTCTCAATTTGATTATATAAATCAGCTACCAATGCATTAGTGGACGATAATAATGGCTCCTTTATTCTTGCTCCACGGCCGGGATATTCAAGGTTTATAAAATTTAAAAAAGAGGGCGCTTTTGCTTTAAATTCACGATAAGAGTATTTATTTCCGCCAGCAAAAGGGAGGCAAAAAATATTCAGTTTTGAGTTCATCAAATTTCCTTGTAGTTATTTGTTTTTTAAAATCTTCTTTTAAAATTTTGGATATTTTATAGCTGCAGTTCATGCTACTTAAAAAAGGATAATTCCATATTATTGAAGAAGTATTTTACGCTTCGATTTAATCTTCACCTTAAACTGACACTGGATTGCCTGACTGTAGCATAAATTATTGGAAAACTGGCGAAAAACTTAAAGTATTTTAAGTCAGGGAGTAGATTTCAAAATACCATTACTAAAACCCTAATACAACCTGGCAACAAATATATAAATTAACAGCAAGAATTTATAATTTTTGCTATCTCGAAGTAAATAGCAGCTCAGTTTGAGTTAAATTCGTGCAGGTTAATTTCATGAATCTTTACTATGCAATCAACGGCGTTGGCACACAGATGAGCACAATAATTTTTATCTAAATTTAGCTTTTTTAAAAACCATTCCCTATCCTCCCAACAGATCTTGTTGTCTATCACATGCACCTTATTTAATGGAACATGCAGGCCAATACCAATAGCTTTTAAGAAGGCTTCCTTTTTCGTCCATAATGAATAAAATGAATGAAGGCTATCGTCAGAACTTAAAAAGCTTTTCATCTCTTCGGCAGAAAACTCATTTGTAAAATCAATTATTGAAATGTCCTTAATTTCTTCTACATCAACGCCGATTTTAGCGATCGTACTAATTACACAAACAACGTATCTCCCCGAGTGAGAGATATTAAAATCAATTGATCCATTCCAATAAGGCCTTTTAAGATTTGTGTATTTTAGCTGATTAAGTGAGTAACCCGTAAGCCCCAACATTTCGAGGCCCTTAACGAGCAACATTTTTCCTAAAACTCTATGCTGGCGATCTTCCCATTTCTTAAACTTAGCAATTCCCTCCTGGTAGACAGGCGGCGTTTTATTTAGAAAATAGCTATATAAAGTATCATCTAACCTTTCGCTGGAAATACAATAAAATACATGAACCATTAGCTAATCGAAGACAATGTTTGCGGAGCAGATATTGTGTTTAAATTCTGATCACCCATCATCAGGATTTTAGTAAGCCCCGACAATATTTCGTGTATTGACAGGTTTTTTTCAGCGAATTGCCTTGCATTGATTTCTATTTCTTTATGTTCATTTGAAATAGCGTATTTAATCGCAGAGTCCAATGCGGCTTGTGATTCCGGCTCAATTAAAAGGCCGGCGTTATTGGAATCAATTATTGAAAAAAGGCTTGAACCCGGCCTTGCCGTTACGATGGCAGTACCACCTACCGCCAGGATCGTACTTAATTTAGAGGGCATAACAAGGTCACTGGCTCCGTCTTTCTGAAGAACTAAATGCACATCTGCCATGTTGAGCAAGGAATTAAGTTTTTCAAAGGGCTGCAATGGTAGAAAAAACACATTGTGTAAATTCATTTGTTTTTTCAAGTGCACCAGATTTTGCTTATATGGTCCAGATCCGCAAATAACAAATTTTAGATTCTTAATCTCTTCTAAATTTTTCGCAGAATAGAGGATGGCTTCCAAGCCCTGCTTTTCTCCTATAGCACCGGAATACAAAACGATTTTATCTTGCTCTTTAAAATTAAAACCAGGCTTTAATTTCGATTTGTTTTTGACAGGAAAAAACTTAGCAATATCCACCCAATTGGGAAGAAACAATATTTCCTCTTTAGCTTTGTCTTCTATTTTTTTAATCATTCCATCAGATATAGAACTTATGTAATCGGCATTTTTAAAAATGCGTTTCTCTATAGAAAAAAGACTTTTTAAAAGAAATTTATTTTTTACAATTCCCAGGCTCTGGGCCGCCTCTATCTGAAGATCCTGTATGTGATATAAAAACTTTGCTCCTTTAATTTTTTTATAAAGAAAGCCGAGGAAGCCCAGCGCAAATGGAGGTGCTACGGTAAAGACAAAATCATTTTTCTTTTTAAAAAGCATTCCAAAAATTGCCAGGGAAGATGAAAAGAAAAAAGAGAAATCAGAAAATATACGTTTTAGTCCTGTCGGCTTTTTTGGAATGTAGTGCGGGCATCTTATTATAGTAATTTTCTTAGAAGAATCACGGGGCGATGCGATGATTTCTTTTTTATACCAAAATGATATTTTATTATACGGGGACTGCACCTTCCATTGCGGATAATAAGGATAGGTAGTAACTACCGTACATTCAAAACCTTTCGTTGATAACCAGTCAATCATCTCCCCGCTA
>JBBPZF010000768.1:0-3715 GCA_038199105.1 Chitinophagales bacterium
CTGCACGACCGCACCGGGCATGTTTCCGCCGGCCGCATTTACGAGGCCATCTATTTTACCGTAAGCATCAATTATTTTTTCTTTTGCTTTTATAAGCTGTTCCTCTTTTGTAACATCTGCAATTAATGAAATTGCTTTGCCTCCGGCTTTTTTTATGGCAGCTACTCTTCCATCAGCTACTTTTTCGTTTCTGCCAAGAACACCTACGGATGCGCCTGCCTGTGTTATACCCTTTATAAAGGCTTCGCCTAAAACACCGGTACCACCTGTAACAACAACCACTTTGTTTTCTAATGAAAATTCATTTTTAAAATCCATGTTATATTATTTATGATGTAAACTTTTGGCTTTTATAGAATACTTATTATCCTTCTTCATTATATTCCTGTAACGCATCATTGCTTCAACGTAATAATAATCGGCATTAGGAAGCGGCACATTTACTTCAGCGTGGGCGGGCATATTAGCCACGCTATGGTTTAAAATAAATCCGCCGTTTTTACCTGTAGCGGCACTGTACTCTGCGGAAGAAAGTGTTTGTAAAATTATTGAAACTGTCTGCAAATATTTTTTTGAGAGGTCAGAATTACTGTAGCCTGAAAGCTCTATAAGTGCAGAAGCCATGATGGCTGCGGCTGATGCATCACGTTGTGCATTTGGAATGCCAGGTGCATCGTAATCCCAGTAGGGAATTTTATCTCCCGGAAAATTTTTGTTGTTTAAAATAAAACCTGCAATTCGTTGTGCCTGCTCTAAGTATTGCTTATTCTTCGTTTCTCTATACATTACTGTGTATCCATACAGCGCCCACGATTGTCCTCTAGCCCATGCAGATGAATCTGCAGCTCCTTGTGCAGTTTCTTTTCGTATTACCTTTCCTGTCTCCGGGTTATATACTACCACATGGTATGAACTATTGTCTGGCCTGAAATGATTTTTAAGAGTAGTGTTGGCGTGTGTAACAGCAATTTTATAAAAGGAAGAATCACCGGTTGCTTTGGTTGCCCAAAACAATAATTCAAGATTCATCATGTTGTCAATAATTACCTTAAACTCTTTGCTATCATCCTGGTTTCCCCATGAACGGATACATCCTACTGTGGGATTGAACCGTGTAACTAATGACCGCGCCGAATTCAGCAAAATCGCTTTGTATTTTTCGTCAGGTGATATTCGGTAAAGATTTCCGTAACTGCAATACATCATAAAACCCAAGTCATGCGTGCTCCTATTGTATTGCTCTTTGTCCATCAATTTTATTTTCTTCAATGCTTCTGCATACAAAGAATATTGTTTGGTCGCTTCATATAAGTATAGTAAAGTGCCGGGATAAAACCCTGCTACCCAGTTACCAGATGTGCAGGTTTTAAGGCTGTCATTTTCAAAACTTTCGGGCATTACATTTTCAGGGACTTTTCGCATCAGTACCTGGTATTGATCTGCAGCATTTTTCAAATCTTTATCGATAGATATTATTGAAATGTTTTGGGCCTTCAAACCTGGGGCGAGCAAGAGCGGAATGACTAAAAAAAATAAATTACGGTTTATACTTTGTTGTAAGATTTTCATTTTATTTCTAAACATTATTGCAATCAATTGGAGCCTTTTGATGCGAATAAAGATATAGAGAATAATTTATGAAATTTCTTGGCGTAGAGAGAGAAGGTATTTTTTGCTTCATCAAAAGCTCATGCGTCTATGGATTAAACAGATCAGTTATCAACGCTCTGCAACGTTTGCAACAGGAAGCAACCAGTAAAATTTCGCTGGTGATAAGATAAAAATTGCATACTATAAACCCGAAAAGTAATCATAGCCTCGTTCGTACCAATAGTCTGGCGGGCGTTCATTGCTAAACGACATGGTTCCGATTCTTTTGAGATGCTTAATACCATACTTAACGGGTATGATTAGACGAAGCGGCGCTCCCTGGTTGAGTGGCAATGGCTGCCCATTCATCTCATAACATAATATTGTTTGCGGGTGCAGAGCGCTGGGCATATCTATTCCTACATAATATTTTTTATCAGGTGTGATAAGCCCCATATATTTCATGTTCGTTTGCGCATCAAGGTGATACTTCGCTGCAAAGTCACTAAATTTTGCCCCAGCCCAATGCGTAACCTGGCTCCACCCTTCTATACATCTAAAATCAAAAATTAAATCAGTCTTTGGCAATGCTTTTATTTCATCCATAGATACAAATAAAGTATCTCCGGGATTTCTTACAACCTGCAACTTCCAAGTAGCAGGGTCGAAGTCGCTTTTCATTCCCACATCCCCATTGAGCCGTATGCGTGGGGCTGCCTCCGCTAGTGAAAATGGTTTTGCCAAATGATTGTTGCTTATAAAGTTGGAAAAGAAATTTCCATTATAATCTAACACAGTGCGTAAGGGCTTCAGTGCACCTGCTTCCTGCGGCTGCTTATGCAGCCATTTCCAGGTAAAAACCACAGCAACAAGAAAGATTATAAAAACAATAAATGAAATAATCGTTCTGTTTCTAAGCTTTTTTTCTGATATCAGAATTTCTTCTTTATAAATCATTGTTTTCAGTTTCGATACCTGGAGAACCAGGGTTTAAAAATGTTTTTTTATCTTCTTCCGTCTCAATGTCATTGCGTTTAGTTTCTTCAGTTTTTGAAGGTTGTGCATTAGGAACATCTTCTCTGGCGACTTCTTTTACCTCAATCACCTCCTCATCAGCAACTTCTCGTGTTGAAATATTTTTTACCGGGACAATCAATTTATCAGGTAGTGAAGTAGCATCATTTTTTCCTGCAGATGCAAACTGCACACTACTTGTTTTCTCCATCGGCAGCACATCAAGGCCAGTAACCATGCTTCTGAAATTGTTCCAACCAGCAAGTACTACCTGTATCACATGAACAAGAAAAAATAAAGTAAATAATATGGTGAGGATAAAATGTTCTGCCCTGGCCCATTCATAACCGCCAAGCATGGCCGCTAATAAATGAAACTGTACCGGCTTATAAATTGCGAGGCCGGTAAGCAAAGAACCAATGCCCATAAAAATGACACCTGTATAAGCAATCCTTTGCGCTGCATTATATTTTTTTTGTGGTGATACTGTTTTCCGTATGTGCAGATCGTGCAACACAACAAGCCATGACTCTTTCAGCGATTTCCGGTTAGGAATTATAAGCCGCCACTCACCGGAAAATATGAGGTATAAAACATAAATAAATCCATTAATTACGAAGAGCCACATAAACACAAAATGCAAACTCATTCCCTCTGCCAACCGGAAAGGAACATGAAGTGCTTTATAAAACGAATCCGGAAAAAATTTCAAAATGGTTGTATTGCCCCATCCTACGCGATATACATCATTCGCCCAGTAAATTAAAAGCCCGCTCCATATCATGATAGCCAGCACCGGAAAATTTATCCAATGAAACCATCTTATCGCAAGGGAATGTTTTTTTTGTACTTTTTTCATCTCTACAAAATAAATTTATTTCCTGTATTTCAGCAATGTTACTTGCCTAATAATGCATAGCCAAACAAATGATCATAGTGCTCACAATGAATCTGCACATATTTATAAATAGTAAAATCAGGAGTGCCTGGTATGTCATAAAGTTGATTGCCGTTAGTTGATTGCAGGTCACCAAGCTTTATAAAATTTGCAGGGAACATCTCTTTTGAAATATAAACTTTGAGATCCGGGCCGTTAGTTGTTAAAAAATTC
>JBBPZF010000769.1:0-6682 GCA_038199105.1 Chitinophagales bacterium
AAAAATATTGATGTTGATACGGCTAACACTTTGAAAGATTTATTTTTCGAAGTGCTGCTTGCTCCCGGCTTTGATGAAGAAGCTTTAAATATTTTACAATTAAAAAAGAACAGGATCCTTTTAAAAACAAAAATCCTCTATCATGAACAACAGCTCACAAAAACAATTTTGAATGGAGTGTTGACACAAGATGCTGATGAAGGAAACTTTACTGAATGGAAAGAGGAAGGAGGGAGAAATTGTACAGAAGAAGAAAAAAATGATTTAATCTTCGCGAATATTATTTGCAAGCATCTTAAGAGCAATGCTATCGCCCTGGTAAAAAATATGCAATTGATTGGTAAAGGTTGCGGGCAAACTTCCAGAATAGACGCATTGAAACAGTCTATTGAAAAAGCAAAGCAATTTAATTTTGATATTGCGAATGCTGTGGTGGCAAGCGATGCATTTTTTCCTTTTGATGATTGTGTAAAAATTGCACACGAAGCTGGTGTTACTGCTTTCATCCAACCTGGCGGTTCAATAAGAGATAAAGATTCCATTGAGTATTGCAAACAAAATAATCTTGTGATGGTGCTTACCGGTCTTCGCCATTTTAAGCACTGAGTTTTTATTTATGTATTGCGGTAAGAAAGTTTTCATACACATCTTTCCATTTAGGGTTATCAGTACCCATTAAATGATTGTGCATTACACTTATAAAAGTTCCGTTTACATTTTTACATGTGTTGTAGAAATAAATTAATTCTTCAAAAGCCTGTCCGGGTGTAAGCTTTTCATGAAAAATCGTGTTGCTGTCCATATAGCAAAAAGGGTGAATTTTTAAATTGGTTTTTTCTTCTCTTTCCACATCGTACCAAAAAAATGAATTGGTGTATGAAGCCCTGAAACCGTTGACAGTACCGTATCCCATTGAATACTCATCTTTAATTCCTGCATCAATAAGATTGCGATATGTTTCAGGCAAAGTGAAGCGCAAGTAATGTTGCCTGCTTTTGTAAATAGTTTCGCCGGCAATTTCCTCCAATAAAAATTTTTCTTCTTTTAATAATTTTTCATTTTGAAATGTGAAAAAAGAAGGATGTATTGCTGCTTCCATTTTCTTAGCATATCGTCTTACCAAAGTTTGCATCTCATCGTTCATTGGGGCAACATTGCGATCATACTTCGTAAGATTTTTTGCTACTAAAAAAAAATAAAGTGGCAGTAAATTATATTGGTGATGCAACTGATCAAGTTGTTTGAAATTATCAAACGGATCTTTTTTCTTTCCCGATAAAACCTTAAATCCTTTTGAAATTTTATCATACTCCTGCCTGGATAAAAGAGAAAAGAGCTTTCCGGTATTTCTTATGAAACCTTTGTTCAGCCAATCATACGCAACATCCACATCATAAGTTGGAGAAAAACGAAAATCATTTTGTTTTATACTAAAACCTGGAAACTTACTCTTAATATAATCTGCAAATAACTGCAGCCAAAGATTTATTAATGGAATTCTTAAAAACCGATTCGCGGCGGCTAACGATTGCTGGCAGTCATATCTTTCATATTTATCTTTTGTGTGAGGAAGGTATTCTTCGTAGCGTGTGAGTAAATAAAAAGTAGCGGAAAAAATATCAAACGGGAAATGTCCGATGCCTTTTTTGTTTTTGAAAAAAGCAGTTACACCATTTAGCTCGAATGTTTTAATGTATTGAGGATAGATTTTTTTTTCAAACAGCAGCCGGCTGCCTTGCACATTTATTACATCGCCGGGGATAGCTTCAGGAGTATAATTTATTCTTATTCCATCTGCGGTTTTAAAATCTTTTATGTCGGTCGTGAGTAAATAGTCAACGTTCCAGTTTTCTTCAAAAATAAATTCTGCAATGTATTGCAATCGCGGAGTGATGGTATCTGTAAGAAGTAAAATCATGCAAGGTTAATCGCTTTTGAAACGTTCCTTCCACATTTCGTTAAATGTCTTTTTGCTGAAGTTAAGGTCTGAGCGGTGTTTGTTCCAACCCTTAAACATTTTATTCACGACCATGTTTTTCATGCTGCCACTACCCATGTTCATCATGCCTCTTCTTAGTGAAGCCATCCTCCAAAGTTTCCAGGCAGCTTTTTCAGAGAAGGTCGTTAATCCCGCTTCTACAGCTTCATTGCGATTTACCAAAAGCAATTCATGAAGATTTATTTTTACGGCACATACTTCGGTACAGTTTCCGCACAATGATGATGCATAGCTAAGGTGTTTGTATTCATCCATGCCTTGCAGGTGTGGGGTGATTATGCTTCCTATGGGGCCGCTATAAGTGGAGCCGTAGCTATGGCCGCCAATATTTTTATAAACGGGACACGCATTGAGACATGCGCCACACCTGATGCAATAAAGGCTTTCCCGCATTTTTGGATCGGCTAATATATTACTGCGATTATTATCAAGCAGTATTACATACATTTCGTCAGGCCCGTCCGTTTCTCCCGGCTGCCTGGGCCCGGAAATAATACTGTTGTAAACAGTAACTTTTTGCCCGGTGCCGTAAGTGGCGAGCAGCGGCCACAATAGCGCAAGATCAGTGATAGAAGGCAATACTTTTTCAATGCCAACAATTGCAATGTGTGTCTTAGGCCAGGCCATACTGAGGCGGCCGTTGCCTTCATTTTCTGTGACGGCAATTGCGCCAATATCACTTATAATAAAATTAGCCCCGGTAATTCCTATTTCAGCCTGCGTATATTTTTCCCGCAATTTCTCGCGGGCCACGAGGGTTAATTCCTCTGGCGAAAGCTTGGCAGGGGTACCTAATTTTTCGGCGAAAAGTTTGGCAACATCTTCTTTGCTCTTGTGCATAGCAGGTGTCACAATATGATAAGGTGGTTCGCCATCTAATTGTTGTATGTACTCGCCTAAATCAGTCTCCACACTTTCAATATTGTTCTTTCCAAGAAAATCATTTAAATGAATTTCTTCTGTCACCATGCTTTTGCTTTTTACAATTGACTTGCAATTTTTTTCCTGGCAAATTTTTAGAATTGCGTCTAAGGCTTCCTGTGAGTTTTGCGCCCAGATAACTTTTCCACCGCGTTTTGTAAAATGCATTTCAAAATCTAACAGGTGCTGGTCAAGCGTTTCAAGGGCTCTCCATTTTATATTTTTTGCTCTTTCTCTTGCCAGCTCTGTATTTTCAAATTGGTGCTTTCCCGCTGGCACGGCTGCATTGTACCGGCCAATATTAAAATTGATCTTTTGTCTATGATCGAGGTCTGCACTTTTTATGGTGCTTTTAGCTTTAAATGTTGATGCGTTTTCAGTCATTATTTATTTATTTCTGTTTCAGCAATTCCTACTCGTATAAATATAAAATTACTTTTAGTTTGGAGTAATAAAAAATCGCTGCAGTATTTTTTGGGCGGCATTCTGCGTTGGCAGATTTCTTTAAAGTTATTATTGGGTTTATGAACAAATCATCTTTTGGCTACATTTCAGTATTCCATGTCACATCCTATCGGTGAGCCCGGCGGAATTTCTTCACGCACAGTTGGCTTTGCATCTTCTGGTTTTTTCATCCTGTCGAGCGCCAATATAAGGTGTGCGGTGTAAGAGGTGTCTGGTGAATTTTTTATTTTAGATTCTATGTAGGCTTTCAAGTCACCCAAAGCTCTTTTGGTATCGGCCTGCACCTGGAAAGAAGCTTTCGTATACATGCTCAGGCTAAGCATGTACGTTAGTAACACCTGTTCTGTTTGTTGCTGTATCAATTTTTCCATACCTGTCCTTCGTGTGGCCTTCCACGTTTGATTAACAAGGTAATAAAGCATTTCAGTAAAAGACAAGCCTCCAACGGCCGCATCCTGTTCCATACGGCTTACCCGTTCTGTGTTGAATAAAAATGATAAAGGAAAATCGGCAGCGGTTTCTGCCGGAGATAAAGCATCGAATGCGAGGCCCGTTCGTTTATTAAATAATTCCCTGGAATCAACGTAACCGGCAGGCCGCGGAGGTATCATTGAAACAATTTTATAAGGCAGTAGCAAAAACTTTGGATCAATGCAATCCATTATAGCATCAAGCGCTTTCAACTGTGTTTCTTTCAGGACAGGCTTTGTTGTAAATTGCCCGTCGCCACGCAACGCATAATTATAATCCACGCCTCCAACTAACTTGGTCACAGCTTCTAATTGATAGCGATGATAAAAGTAAACAGGCACCAATACATCCTCCAGCATAGCCATGGGCATGCCGGGGCGGATATCATTTTCTCCAAATTGTTCAAGTGCTTTAGCCCGCACTTTTATATCATTTTTTAACTCATCAAAAACATTGCTGCCATTATCCCACAAATGTGCATACGGGCTCATACTACCGGCTGGCCGTGCATCCTGGTCGGTTAAAAAACGTAGGCCGCTTTTAAATGCTTTGTTTAGTGTATCGTTCAGCGCTTTCTTTTCATCAGTTCCATTTGGAAAGTCCTGGTAGCCCCACGCGATAGAAACTTTATCCCATGCCCCGATCTTATCGTCGTAAGCATTGCTTAGATCAATGTTGCCTGCGCTATTTATCGTGGCAGCCGGGCTCGGATAATCCATTACACTTGAGCGGTTAACCGTGCTTGCAGAATAATTATGCATCAGCCCAAGTGTATGCCCAACTTCGTGCGCAGCGAGTTGATGCAATCTTGCCAAAGCCATCTTCAGCATTTTATCATCAGCGGGGTTTCCATTTGCGTATGGCGCAAGCAAACCAGTTGCTATTAAATAATCCTGGCGCACACGCAATGATCCGAGAGACACTATCCCTTTAATGATCTCCCCCGTTCTCGGATCAACCACTGATGCGCCATAGCTCCATCCGCGTGTGGAGCGATGCACCCAATTGATTACATTATAACGGATATCCATAGGGTCTGCATCTTCGGGCAATATTTTTACCTGGAATGCATTGACATAACCGGCTGCTGCGAAGGCCTGGTTCCACCAGCTTGCACCCTCCACCAATGCGCTACGAATAGGCTCCGGCACTCCATTGTCAACATAATAAATGATTGGCTTTACCGGTTCACTCATTGCAGCATTGGGATCTTTTTTTTGCAGGCGATGGCGACAGGCAAAATATTTTACTATTGGTTCGGATACGGGTGTGCTGTAGTCGAAATAGGAAATATTATTAAAGCTGGACCGTGGATCAAATTCTCTTTTCTCAAAATTATTGTCGGGCAATTGCACAAAAGAATGATGCATGCGCAATGTGATTGCTTCGGGTGATGGCGCTACACTGGAAACCTGGTTGCCTGCGCTGCCATCCCTGTTTACAAAAGTGATGCTGGCTTCCAACTCGGTATTCATCGGAAAATCTTTTGTACGTGGCAAATACATTGCGCATCGCGATTTATCAACTGAATAATTTCCTTCTTTTTTTTTATTTAGCGTATTACCCACATTCATTGCGTCTCTTAATAAAAAATCTGTAGCATCTATTAAAACTGAATTGCCATTTTCTGCTTCTGCGACAAACCCCCAAATGGCGGATTGCGCAAATGATTGCTCCACCGCACGCTTTTCATTTGCATCGTTCCTAATAGCACGATATTCATAATTAGGTTGCACCATTAAAATTTTTCTGCCAACTTTTGTAAATTTTACAATACGTGTATCACCGGTCAATCCCCTGTCGAGGCCGATGTCATTGGAGCCAAGGCCTGCCGGCAATGATGTTTGGTATAAAATTTCCGAATCGAGCTTATTTATTTCAAGCCATATTTTTCCATTGTCTTCGTCCCAATAAAAATTGAAAAAGCCTTCGTACTTTTTCATGTCTTTTGTTTTGTCTTCTATTGAAGGAAGTTTTTGAGCGGAGATAAAAAGTGGAACGATAAATAAGAAACAGAAGAATATTTTCATGACAGTTATGTTTTGTTGCTAAAGATAAATGATGGAGAAGAAAAAAGGTTTACGTCTTTTTGGAGGAGTGCCTGGCTATGTGCTGTGGCTGGATTTCTTCTTTTAATGACGGCGGCGATTGTTTATTTATATCCCATCGCCTGCAATTGAAATAGTTCGGCATAGCGGCCGTCTTTTTGAAGCAATTCTTCATGGCTGCCCATTTCAATTTGCTCGCCATTATCAAGTACTAAAATACGATCTGCCATACGCACAGTTGAAAAGCGATGGGAAATGAGCACTGCTGTTTTACCTTTTGTAAGTTCTGCAAAGCGCTGAAAAACTTCATACTCCGCACGGGCATCAAGTGCGCTGGTGGGTTCATCAAGAATCAGCAGTTGCGCTTCTTTCATGTAAGCACGGGCAAGCGCAACTTTTTGCCACTCGCCGCCACTAAGCTCAACTCCATTATTAAAGCGACGGCCCAATGCCTGGTCATATTGTCCCGGTAATTTATTTGCAAGAAGGTTAGCTAAGCTTTTTTCAGCAGATTGCTCGATCAATGGGCGATTGTGTTGTTCATCAATATTGCCAACGGCTATGTTTTGTGCAAAGCTCAACTGATAGCGTAAGTAATCCTGGAAAATAATTCCTGTATTTTTTCTTAGTTCAATTATATCATATTCACGAAGATCAATACCATCAAGCAGTATGCGGCCTTCGCTTGGGTCGTATAAACGTGCAAGCAGTTTTACCAAAGTCGTTTTACCGGCGCCATTTTCACCAACAAGGGCAAGCTTCTCTCCTGCCTTTAATG
>JBBPZF010000770.1:0-2348 GCA_038199105.1 Chitinophagales bacterium
TGGCACAACAAGGAAACATTGTTATGAGTATTGATAACCGCGGCACCAAAACACCGCGAGGCAAGGCCTGGCGCAATTCCATTTATGGGCAGATAGGTATTCTTGCGTCGCAGGATCAGGCTGATGCGGCAAAAAAGATTTTCACTATGTATCCATTTATTGATAGCGCAAGGGTTGGAATATGGGGCTGGAGCGGCGGTGGCCAGATGACACTCAATTGTATGTTCCGCTATCCGGAAGTTTATAAAACCGGGCTGGCAGTTTCTTTTGTGTCTGATCAACGGCTTTATGATGCGACTTACCAGGAAAGATACATGGGCTTGCTCAGTGAGAACGCGAAAGGCTATCATGATGGTTCTCCAATAAATTTTGCAAAAAATCTCCAGGGCACATTAATGATTATTGCCGGTACGGGTGATGATAATGTGCATTACCAGAATTTTGAAATGCTGGCCAATGAATTGATAAAAGACAACAAACTTTTTTATATGATGTCTTATCCCATGCGTTCCCACGGCATTTATGAAAGAGAAAATACTTCACTTCATTTGCGTGAAACAATGGTAAAATACTGGAAGGAGCATTTGTAGCATGTAAAAAATTTCGATGGCTTGATGGCGAATTGGTTTAGTACGTTTCAAAAGTTTTAGATAGTCTAGGAAGTGATGTAGAAATGAAGAATCTCACTTTTTTGTTTGTTTGCTAGGTTCAAAGACAGCCTGAAAAAAGAGACATCGTCTATATGGCTTCATGCAGAGCCGTAGGCTCGATTCAATATTGTAACAACGGATTTTAATCCGTTGTAGATTAAAACAAATTTATCATGGAAAACCTCCCAAGTATTTTTAATGATGTGATAGGTCCGGTCATGCGTGGTCCCTCAAGTTCTCATTGCGCAGCTTCGTTGCGCATCGGTAGGCTGTGCAGGGACTTGATGGCAAATAATATAACAAGTATTTTAGTTGAATTCGATCCGACCGGATCTTTGGCAGACACTCACACTGGGCAAGGTTCCGACATGGGGCTATTTGGAGGTTTTTTAGGATGGGAAGCAGATGATGAGCGTTTGCCCGAATCTGAAACTTATATATCGAGTGCCGGTATCCCGGTTCTATTCGCTGTAAGAGATATTAAGGCAGAACATTTAAATACATATCTAATTACATTAACTAATCCTAATGAAACAAGAACCGTAACGGCAATTTCTACAGGTGGTGGCATGATCGAAGTAATAGCTATTGATGGTATTGAGGTTTCTATGATGGGTGATTTTTACGAAACGCTGATTTATTGCAAGACACCAGGTAAGGTTTTAGAATTGATCAATAAGGGGATGACTTATGACTACTTAATTATGCATGATGAAAATCCACATTTTTTTGAAATAAAAGCGCAACGTTTTCCTGATGAATTACTTCAGGAACAATTAGCATCTATGGAAGATGTAATGTTCATAAAAAAACTAAGCCCTGTGCTTCCTGTGCTATCAAGAAAAGATATTAAAGTACCCTTTATCACGTGCAACGAAATGTTGGAATATAATAGAGATAAAAATCTTTCTCTATTGGACCTGGCTATTCTTTATGAAAATGAAAGAGGAAACATTTCTGAAGAAGAGATTTTTGAGAAGATGCGGAAGATTGTGCATATTCTTAAAGACTCTATTGAGTCTGGGCTACAGGGTACGCATTATGCCGACCGGTTGTTAGGGAGTCAATCTGTAAATTTTAAAAGTCAATTACAAGCCAAAAGATTAGTAGACACAGGGGCGCTGAATAATGTTGTGATGTATGTGTCTGCATTAATGGAGGTAAAGAGTTCAATGGGTGTTATTGTTGCAGCGCCTACTGCCGGTTCATGTGGTACGCTCCCAGGCGCTGTTATAGGGACTGCCGATTTTTTGGAGGCGTCAGAAGATGATGTTGTTAAAGCAATGTTGGTAGCTGGTTTAATTGGGATTTTCATTTCAACGCAATCCACCTTTGCTGGCGAAGTGGCGGGATGTGGGGTGGAGTATGGCTCTGGAGGAAGTATGGCTGCGGCGGCCATTGTCTATCTTTCAAAAGGCTCGCTTGCGCAATCTATTGCTGCTGCTTCTATGGTGTTGCAAAGTACACTTGGACTGTCTTGCACACCTGTTGCCAATAGAGTGGAAGCTCCATGTTTGGGAAACAATATAATGGCAGCAACCAACGCAGTTACCTTCGCAAATATGGCACTCTCTGGATATGACGAATTGATACCATTAGATGAAGTAATTGAAACAATGTACACCATCGGTATGGCAATACCACACGAATTTAAATGTACTAATATAGGTGGATTGTGTGCTACGAAAACGGCTAAAA
>JBBPZF010000771.1:0-2085 GCA_038199105.1 Chitinophagales bacterium
CGGGAGACTCTTTGACGCTGCAACCGTATGCGGTAGCAGTCTTACAATTGAAGTAGGTAAGTAAGAATAGTCTGCAAAAATTAAAACTAAAATGCTTTTATATATCTTATATTACACAACGCTACAAACTTAATATTCAAGTAGAGAGTGGGATTCTGAAATTATAGGTTTAAATGATTGTAGCAGCATAAGCGTGGCTGAAACTGTATTATTAGAAGGTGGTGGTAGAGTGGACTTAATAAAAATAAATGCTAAGGAAAGCAGGCTTAAGAATAAAAAACTTTACTCGCAAGTCTGGGTAATTTTGTTTTGGGATCGATCAGTATTTATTCCTTAAAAGGAATAATTTTTTTCAACGAATTTGAGGATATTTGCTAAATGAACATTTTGGATTAAGACCAATTAGGTTACATCAAAATGAATAAAATTATCATTAGCGTTGCGTTATTAATCAAACAGTGTCAATTGATTATAATTTAGTTCTTTGAAATATTGTAATTGAGTATCCTGGAACAGTTGATTTATGGGCATTTTTTCAAATATAGAGATGCTTAAAACCTGTAAAATTTCGTAAAGGGTTTGATTGAGCATAAATTTCTTTTTTGCGATAGCTACCAAAACATATACCGAGACTGCAATCCAGATTTGGGTTTTCACTGCATTCTCACTTTGTCCCCAAAAGGTTTTTACCTTAAGATGTTGCTTGATCCATTTAAAAAACATTTCTATATCCCAACGGGATTTATAGAGTAAGGCTATATCTGTTGCTTTAAGATGAGAGTTATTGGTTAGGAATATTAGCGTTAGTCCTGATAGATCATCTTTAAATTTTATCATGCGTAATTTTTCGGGATAATACTTTGATGCATAATGATTGTTAAGCATAATAGTTTGATCATAAATAACTCCCTTTTTTATATACTTTGCATGTGAGTAGAGCCGTCTGTAATTCATGTTGTCTTTTGCTCTGGTAACAAAAAATGCTTTGCATAGATGAACTCTGTAAAGCCGCTTGTAATCTACATATCCTCTATCCATGATATAGAAACTATTCATTTCAAATGATATGTGGTCCAGTGCATTTACATCGTGGACTGAAGCATTTGAAAACAGAATAAATTCAGGAATAGCGGTTTTTAAATTTATCTGTGTATGAAGTTTTATTCCTGCTTTTGTTGAACGGAACGTAGCCCAAAAAAATGTTGATAAGCATAAGTCAATGGTGGTTGCGTCTATGGCAAATACATTGTCTTTAAGTTCTATCTCTAACTTATTATCATTTAAGTATAATTGCTATGTTGCTTCTTTAATAAGCAACATAGCAAGTTCTTCATAAATGCGGTAAGATCGACTTTCATTAGCTCTGGTTATTGTACTTACGGCAACCACTTTACCAATGCCCAGATGATACATCTTGTTGGCATTAGCGTTTAAACACATCATTGTATCGCTGATACTTTCCCTGTGAGTGAGCTGGCCGAAAGCCATACCTGTTTCCAACAACTAAAATCTTTAACTTTATAATCGCCCGAGTAGCTGTTGACAAGGGTTTGAAAGGAGGTTGATGATACCAAACCCATTAATTGGGAAAACACATACTTGCCTATAAACATAACCTATTGATTTTTAGGCAAACATAAAATTTTACGCACCTGAAAAAATCAAGTCGTCTTAGGTATAAAACCCTATGAAACTCTATATTGACAATATTTTCAAAGAACTATTCATTGCGATAACGCAACGCTAATGAAATAAATACTTAATTCAATACTTAAAAAATTAATTACCTTCTTTAGCAATAGCTCTTCATCAACAATTTAATAAAATCCAGAAATTTTGAGAAGTATATAATCCTTAAAAAAAAATTCCCACAATTAATGCGGAAATTTAATCTTATAGAATTTGGTTTTAAAGCCTTAGAAATTTGTATTTAAATATTAGCTAAATAATCCGCCTTTTTTGAAAGAGCGTACGCCTTCTCCAATTTTAAAACCATTATTATATATTTCTATCTTGTAATTTCCTGTTTGAAAATCACTGTTTTGCGACCATTCAACGGAAACAGGTTCTTTTTGTCCTTGTACG
>JBBPZF010000772.1:0-3549 GCA_038199105.1 Chitinophagales bacterium
CGGCGGTTTAGCCGAAACTGCCGGTGATCCGTATCGTCATCTTTCAGACAAAAGCTTGAAAGCATGGAAAATTGAGCGCTGGATGGTGCATAGTGTGCTGGTATTTATAACCATCACTACCATTTTGCTATGGTTAAATTCCTATTATAAAGGCGGAGTGCTTGGTTCAGTTTCCGGTGCATTTGCACAATGGTATGGCTTCTTTATTGGTGCAATTTTTTCCGGCGTTATTGGCGTAGGCTTTTACCCTATCATGGGTTCAAGAGTTTGGTGCAGATTTGGTTGCCCAATGGCGGCGGTACTTGGAATTTTTCAACGCTTCAAATCAAAGTTTAGAATTACAACCAATGGTGGTCAGTGCATTTCCTGTGGCAATTGCTCTACTTATTGCGAAATGGGTATTGATGTAAGAGCATACGCACAGAAAGGCCAGAATATAGTAAGAGCTTCCTGTGTGGGCTGTGGTATTTGTGCCTCTGTTTGTCCCAGGGGCGTCTTAAAATTAGAGAACGGGAAAGAAGAAGGAAGGATAAATGATAACCCTATCTCCATCGGCAATAATAATGTTTCTGTTCATTTATAAATACCTTTATACATAACCTGATTGATGATTGAAGTATTTGTAAATATCGTTGTGGTGCTGTATTCGCTAGCCATACTTTTTGTGTTGATACATTCTGTTTTTGACGCACATCTTATTTATCATTACCTGCATTCTTTCAAAAAGAAAAAGCAAACTTTTTATTCAAAAGATTTTATACCCTTTGTCACCGTTCAGCTTCCGGTTTATAACGAACTGTATGTTGTGGAAAGATTAATAGATGCAGTGGCAGCAATAGATTATCCAAGAGATAAATTAGAGATTCAAATATTGGATGACAGCACCGATGAAACATCCGGCATCATTGCATGTAAAGTTGCCTTGCTGCAACAACAAGATATTTCAATTCAACATATACAAAGAAAAAACCGTGATGGCTTTAAGGGAGGTGCGTTGAAGCATGGACTTAATCTTGCAAAGGGTGAATTCTTTGCTGTATTTGATGCTGATTTCCTTCCTTCAAAAGATTTTCTTAAAAAGACTATTCCCTTTTTTACAGATCCCCACATTGGTATGGTTCAAACAAAGTGGGGGCATATCAATAAAGACACTTCTCTTTTAGCAAACCTGCAGGCAATAGCGCTCGATGGGCATTTCAGCATAGAGCAACAAGGCAGAAATGCAGCAGGTTATTTTATCAACTTTAATGGCACAGCAGGAGTTTGGCGAAAGCAAACCATACTTGATGCAGGCAACTGGCAATCTGACACATTAACGGAAGATCTGGATTTAAGTTACCGTGCACAAATGAAAGGTTGGCAATTTACATATCTCGAAGATTTTATTACACCTGCAGAATTACCACCTTTTGTAAGCGCTTTAAAATCGCAACAGTTCCGCTGGACCAAAGGGGGCGCTGAAACTGCAAGAAAAAATATGAAAACTTTATGGGCATCAAAACTTCCCCTGTCAGTAAAGTTGCATGGTGCTTTTCACCTGATTTACAGCCTTGGATTTATCAGCATAATTATTTATACTTTGCTTTCTGTGCCTTTGCTGTTTATAAAAAAATATTATCCTGGTTATAACCTGCTGTTTCAAATTTCCAGCCTTATCGGAATTAGTTTTTTTATTTACATGCTGCATTATTTTATTTCTTATGTCAATAATACCAAAGGAAGTGTGCTGCAAAAAATTGCTGGTTTTATTTTCCGGTTCCCACTTTTTGTTTCATTGTTTATCGGGCTTTCATTAAGCAATGCCATTGGCATTATACAGGGATACTTAGGGATCAAGTCAGGGTTTGTTCGTACGCCAAAATTTAACGCCGGTGATCAAACAAAAAAAATAATTAATAGAAAATACATTCAAACAAAAATTAACTGGCTAAATGTTACAGAAGGAATATTGATCTTTTATTTTTTATTTGGCGTGATACAATCCCTCTATTTTAAAAACTATGCAAGCCTGCCTTTACTATTGATGGCGCTCACAGGTTTTTCAATGATATTTATCTTAGGTATTAAAGAATGGAGACAAAAAGCATTCGCACCTCTTCATGATTAAAAACCCTAAAATAGTTGTTATCATTCCGGCATATAACGAAGAAAATTCTGTAACAAAAGTTCTAAGAGATATTCCAACAGGATTGGTGCATGAAGTGATTGTTGTAAATAATAATTCAAACGACGATACGGATATAAATGCACGAAATGCAGGCGCAACAGTACTTCACGAAGAAAGACCGGGTTACGGATACGCCTGCCTGAAAGGAATAGAATATATTAAACACTTGCAGCCTGTCCCGGATATTGTAGTTTTTATTGATGCTGACTATTCCGATCATCCTGAAGAAATGCCATTTCTTCTGCAACCAATTATAAACGATAGCATTGACATGGTAATTGGCTCAAGAGCATTGGGAAAAAAAGAAAAGGGATCAATGACTGCTCCACAGGTAGTTGGTAATTGGTTGGCGACAAGATTATTAAAAATTATTTATAATATCCGTTATACAGATCTTGGGCCTTTCAGAGCCATTCGATATGATAAGTTGCTGGAGATAAATATGCAGGACACTACTTACGGATGGACGGTAGAGATGCAGCTAAAAGCTGCGAAACTAAAAATGAAGATCATTGAAGTTCCTGTAAGTTATCGCAAGCGAATTGGACAATCAAAAATAAGCGGAACCATAAAAGGCAGTGTGCTGGCAGGTTACAAGATCATTACTACTATTTTCAAACATGTATAATATGATTAAAAATTATTTTATTCTGTCCGTATTATTTTTTTTATTGTCTTGCAAATCATCTATTGAACCACCCACGGAACAATTTAAGCAACAATGGTATGCAGGCAAAGCAGAACTAAACAGTTACAGTTTGCAACAAGCCCGCTATGGTGAATTAAGAAACGGCGAAGCTGTTCTCATTTTTGTAACAGAAGATTTTTCAAAAGATAAATTAGTGAAGCTGGATGAGCCGGATAAAACAGGCGATAAGATACGTGTGTTGAAAATGAACATAACAAAAAAATTTGTTACGGGCATTTATCCTTATTCCATGATGCTATCTGTTTTTACACCCGTTTCAAAAAATGGCGAAGCAAAAACTTTAAAAGCAGATTGCTCATCGCAGGAATGGTGCGGACATACTTTTTCACAATTGAAATTGAATAACGGTAACTATAATTGGCAGCTGCATTCGTATTTTGAAAAAGAAGGTGAACAGGATAAAAAACTTGATGCAATTTTATTGGAAGACGAACTTTGGAACCGCATCCGCATAAATCCTTCTACTTTGCCACAGGGTAAATCTTCTCTTATTCCAGGCTTGTTATGGCAACGGTTATCGCATACGCCTATAGGCAAAGAAGAGGCTGTTCTTAATTTATCAAAAGCAGATACCTTTTTTATTAAAGACAGCTCGGCACAACTTTATACCATCCATTATCCAACCCTACAACGAACCTTGAAAATTTATTTCGAGACTGCGTTTCCCCATGAA
>JBBPZF010000773.1:0-5142 GCA_038199105.1 Chitinophagales bacterium
CCCACAAAGGTGAGCACAAATTTTGGTGATGATGGCATGCTTGTGGGCGCTCCTGATAATAATTTTTCATTGATCAATACATCAAAAGCAGATGGCTACGGTATTGCTTTTTACGGGCAGGCAATTTATGCGGTTACAAAAAAAGTGAATTTCACCGCGGGGCTACGGTATGATAATGAATATAAAAAACTGAACATACTTGGCGAATACCAAAAAGATCCTGATCCGGCGTTCCCGATAAGGAGCGATACATCTGCCCATGCAAGCTTCAATGCCTTAACCCCCAAATTTGTTCTTGACTATCATATAAATTCAGCTCATCTTTTGTATGCTTCATACAGCAAAGGTTTCAGGGCCGGCGGCTTAACTCCCCTTTCATCTGATCCTTCTGTGCCTGCATTGTTTCCTTTTAAGCCGGAGTATAGCAATAACGTAGAAGCAGGGATTAAGAATGAGTTTTTCGCTAAAAAATTATTTTTTAATGTTACTTTATTTTATACTACCGTTACTAACGCCCAGGTGCCCACGCTGATTTTGCCCGATGCTGTAACGATTACTAAAAATACAGGCGTATTGCATTCTAAAGGCGCAGAGGCAGAACTTACTACGGTTCCGGTAAAGGGACTGGAAGTATTTTATAATGCCGGCTATACAGATGCTGAGTATAAAAACCTGAAGCTATCGCAAAATGGTGACGAGCTAAATCTTAAAGGAAAACATGCGGTGTTTACCCCTGCTTATACATCGATGCTTGCTGTACAATATGCTATAAATTTATCAAAAGACAGCCGCTGTAAAATCGTGCTTCGTGGTGAATTAAAATCCATTGGCCAACAGTATTTTGACCTGGCAAATACAATCACCCAAAATGCGTATTCACTTGTAAATACCAGCATTGGTTTTGCCTCTAAAAAGTTTCAATTATTATTTTGGTCAAGAAATGTAACCGGGAAAAAATACATAGCCTACGCGTATAATTTTGGCGGTGTGCACTTGGGAGACCCGGCTACGTATGGAGTTACATTGAGGGTTAGAAATTGAGGGAAGTAATGATTTAGCATGAGCAGAATTTTATGAAAGTCGAATTGACGAACCGATAGTATCTAATAAAACATTGGATGGCTTAAGATTAATTGGAGAATGGCTGCAAATAAAAAAATTTGACACTTACATATTATAACAGCACGTAAGTGTAAGGCGTCATGCAGTGTGACACCCCAAGAGTGCAAGTATTCCTGACACTTAACTGAACGTTTGCTAAATTCGTTGGGCAAACAAAGCCACATTATTAAAATGCTTTTTAAAGAAGATAAAAATTTCAGTTTTCAATTTCCAGAACCTCAATATTTGGGAGCAAAACATACACATTTGGCATGGATTAAGAAATTTATCCCTGCCAATGTAATTACGGCTATTGACGCTTTCGCAGGTTCTCAATCCGTTGCTTTTCTATTTAAACAAATGGGGTTCAAAACAATCGCTAATGACTTTTTAAATTTTAATAATCAAATAGGTTTAGCTCTTATTGAAAACAAGGCAACTAAACTTACCAAAGGAGATTTAAAATTGCTTTTTCAACCTGCGACAAACAAAAAAGAGTTTGAATTAATGGAGGATACATTCACAAATGTATTTTTTGAAAAAGAAGAGGCAGAATTTTTGGATAATTTCAGGGCTAATATACCATTGCTAAATGACACCATAAAGCAAGCAATTGCATACACAGTTATTAACCGCAGTATGACGAGGAAAATAACAATGGGGCACTTTGGACATACCCAAGCATTAGTTTATGCAAGCGATCCTGAACGAATAAAACGTAACAGGAGTTTGGTAAGGCCGGTCAAAGAAATATTTGAAGAAATATTACCTAAATACAACAATGCTATTTTTGACAATGAACAAGAAAATTATAGCCATAACAAAAATATTTTAGAGCTTTTGCCAACAGTCCAAAATATTGACTTAGCATATTTCGACCCACCATATTGCGACAGCCATGCAGACTATCAAGGATTTTATCATTTGCTTGAAACTTACACGGAGTATTGGAAAAATAAAAAATTTATAAATGGAATAAAACGTTACGAACCGCAGCGTTTTAGTGGCTTTGATAAAAAAAGAGATGTGCTTTCATCCTTTGATAAACTCTTCGAACTATCAGAAGAAATTCCTCATTGGTTAATTAGTTACAATAATCGAAGCTATCCAGGCATTGAAGAATTTGAAAAAATAATTTCAAAATATAGAGACGTAAAGGTTGAAGCAAAAACATATCATAATGGAAGAGGCGGAAAAGGAAGTGTTGCAGGAAGTCAGGAAATTCTGTTTGTTTGTAAGCCGAAGAAAAAGCATTTTGTTTCAACCACCCAAAAAGAACAGTTAGCTAATGAAGGACTTTAGTTATTGGAAGAAATTACACGAAAGCGAAAAACTTGTGGAATTTAGTAATGATAGTATTGGGCTTTTATGGCTCAAAACAAAGTCAATCATTCGTAAAGAACTCATTGCTGATTTTCTCAACAGCAATGGAATTACGCTTCATGAAACAGCATTGGCAAAACAATTTGTTGAATTATTCGATTTGCTTTCGCAAGACTCAGTAAAATCCAACGTTCTTTTAAACGATTACATCAAAATAGAAAATGCAAAGCAAGTTGTAAAACTTGATACCGTTCAATTGGTTTCTGAATTATATAAACTCAAAAACTTTAATTGGGGTGGCGACTATAAAAACTCATTAGACAAATATTTAGTGAGCCATTATGTAAAAGTTCATAAGTCGTATGATACCTTGATTTCAAAATTTGAAACAGAAATAAATATAGCAGTACAAGGTTATGTTTTAAATAGTTGGTATAACCATTGGAGCAGTATTCTGATTGAGCATATTTTTAAATCTCATGAAGCAGTTTTGCCTACAGTTGGACAAATCAAAAGCGTTGACTTCTTTATCAACAATGTTCCTTTTGATTTGAAAGTAACATACTTGCCTGCTGAATACATTAAAGACAAACGAAAAGAAAAAGGATTTCAAGTAGAACTTACTTTTTTGAAAAGGAAAGCAGAGGAAGCGAATATCGCCTTTGACAAGAAAGCAAAACCTTCGGACATATTCTACGAAATTGTAGAGAAAATAAAAGACAGGAACGATGATTTCTGCAATGGTGTTTTGGCGACTTTAAAAAATGAAAAACTTAAAATTTTAAAAGAAGTTCAGGATAATCCAAAAGTACTTGCAACATGGCTTTACGAAAACCAAGGCGAAATGCGTTTTGGTTCAGAAAACCGTTTGTTTCTAGTGCTTGTTGACACAGATGACTTCAATAGTTCGTGGAAACTAAAAAGAAACCTCGACCTTTTAAAACCAACGATACTCACTTACTTAGATAATTTTGCAAACAAGAATATTGACGATTTAAAAGTTGAGTTTAATTTCAAAGGAAAACCACAAACATTTACAGCATTGACCGACATAATATTTGTTGTTAAATAGACCATGTAGAAAAGATAGAACGCCTTACACCGGGTTTGCTGCTATGCTGGCTTACGTGCAAATCTTCATCTTTTGTAATGCTGTCAACTACAGTCTGAGCAGGAATTTCATGTGTTGCTGAACTGCTAAGCCATTAGCACGAACACCAGATATCGGCTGCTTCTTTTAATTTTGGCAAGTGGCTTAAAGCGAAGACCAGCAGGGGCTAAAAGATCATAATACTTCGAGGCAATTGTAAAGAATGGCATGCGTGATGTGCAGGTACAGTTTGAAAGCAACCATATAGCAAACGAATACTACGGGATTTTGTATAAGGATGTTTAACCAATTAATTAAATATAACTATGACGCTGGATATCCTGCGTCATTTTTTTACAAATAATTTTCTTTTTCTCCTGCTACATTGGTTAGAAATTGTTCCTGTCCCTACCGGAAATATTTCTTAAATTTAAAAAAAATATTTATGGGCGAAATAAAAAATAAGACAAAAATCTCAACTAAATCAAAACCCCTTTCTACACGAAGAAAAAATGCAGCCTCAAAAAAAATTCAACATGCATTGTCGCATGAATTTTTTGAATTAAAGGATATTGCAGGGTGTAATAATGAATACTTAGCTACTCTGCTTGGTACAACACAAAGAACAATTCTAAATAAAAAAAAGAGTGGTGAGCCTTTTGATATTTCGCAAACTGAGCGGCTGAGAAAATTAACCCGGCTCTTCGGAGAAGGTAACGAGGTTTTTGGCAACAAAGAACAATTTAACGAATGGCTGCAAAAGCCATCCTACGGCTTAGATGATACTCCTTCTGAATTGCTGAAGCAACCAGGTGGTTTAGATAAAGTGTTGAATGAATTAAATTCCATAAAATTTGGGGATGCAGTATGATTGTTTACCGTATCCTGCATAGGTCTGTAAAGCAATTGCTCATTGGCCCGGGTAATGAAGGGCGGTGGTGCAGCAATGGCAGAAAAGTGATTTACACATCTTCCTCAATTGCTTTAGCCTGCCTGGAAAATATTTTACGAAGAGGTGGCTTAGGTTTTTCTTCAGATTTCAGAACCCTTTTTTATAAGATACCTGGTGATATAATTATGGAGGAAGTGCAGCTTAAAAATCTTAATGTAGATTGGCGGTTGCGAAGCAATTACATTAATTGTCAAACAGCAGGCAATAAATGGTATGATAAAAAAGCTTCCCTGATATTAAAAGCTCCTTCCGCTATTATCCCGGATGAATATAATTATGTTATTAAAACAACTTCTCCTGGTATTAATCTTTTAAAAATAATTGACAATAAGCCTTTCATTCCAGATGAAAGATTAGAGAACATATTAAAGGGGATTAAAGGATAAATGATCATTTGTAAGTAGGGGCTTCCATTCATTAATTATAGCTGTAAAATAATTTGCAGGGTAGTGTAAATATTCTTCCTTCATTTTACTAATCTAAAATTAAATTGGATGATATCTTGTTTAAAGGTTGGTTGGATTCATTATGATGGTTTCGCCGTTGGTAGGACCAGACGGCGGCTCTCACGGGTGGGCTTGCTGGGCTGTGTGAGAGGAGCGAACACCCACGAAGGCTGAATTAAAATTTTGAAGTAAATTACCACTTATAACAGAAATACACGCGGTGGCTGCAA